>DATJKB010000665.1:0-6024 GCA_035491875.1 Pyrinomonadaceae bacterium
ATCCAGGAAAAGTTGCAACGATCCACGAAATCACACGAATCGACACGAACCAAACACAAATGAAGTGCGAACAAATCCACCATGATTTAGCTAGATCCGATTTTGAGGCAAAGCATTTCAAGCGACCAATCTTTGTGTGGCTGCCGAGATCATGTCGAGTCTTGAGTATTGGCCATCCGCTACCGCGAACGGTACTGAATGGCGCTCACTCCAGACAACTTGATCGGGGCTCTATCGTTTTTCACGAAGCACGAAGTAGTAAACAGGTAAGCCTAACAGAACGACGACCACGCCGAGAATTGCCTCTCGAGGACGACGGGCGCCTATGAGCACGAGTATCAGTGCCGTTAAGAACAGAAATACCGCAGGCGGTAATGGATACGCTCTCGCCAGTGCAACGTCGCCGTTCTTCGGTTCGCGTCTCCTGAAGACGAAGAGAGTTGCCACAGTTAAGCCAATAAAGATCACCACGACGAAGATGAAATAGGAGATGATCGTGTCGAACGAACCGAGTAGCACCAGCACTGACGCGAGAGTTGCTTGGATCAGGATTGCTCGGGCGGGTGTGCCGAACCGCGGATGAACCGCCGCCGCCGCCGGAATGAACAAACCATCTCTGGCCATCGCGAAGTAAACTCGTGGAGCTGACATCACGACGGCTGCAAGGCTGCCGAATACAGCAATGATCACAATCGCCGACAATACGTTCCCGCCGGCGCGACCAAACATCGCTTCTCCTGCCAGGGCGACGAAAATCTCTCCGGAGGTGACTCGCTCGAGTGGGATCAAATAAACAAATGCGGCGCTGGTTAAGATGTAAACAAGCGTGAGTATCGTCACACCTGCTAGAAGCGCGCGCGGCAGCGTTTGCTGCGGTTCGCATACTTCACCGGCAAGTTTGCTCAAGTCCCACCAACCACCGAAAGAAAAGAATGCTCCGACAAGTCCTCCCGCGAGCGCACCGATCAAAGGTTCGGAACCAGCTCGTTGGTCAAAGAACGGTTGAAAGTTAGACCAGTTACCGGTTTGGGTTCCGAAGCTCCAGGCTATGAGAACAAGGAGCAATCCCAATTTCAGGATCGTCAACAAACTTACTAGCCCGCCTCCAAATTTCACACCGCGAATGTTGACCAGCGCAACGAACACAATTGACGCAATGGCGACTGTCTTAAGGGCTGAAGCTGTAAGACCAAACATGTATCCAGCGTAACTTGCGAGGCCGACGGCGAGTGCGGCCGTTAGACCAGGATCCATCACCAGCAAGGCCATCCATCCATACAGAAATGCCATCGGGCGACCATAGGCTTCGCGAAGATAGACATAACCACCGCCTGCCTCGGGAAATCTTGAAGCTAGTTCGCCGTAGCAAAGCGCGCCGCACAAAGCCATTCCGCCCATCACCAACCAGACCACCAACAACCAAAACGGTGAGCCTAACGACTTCGCCATTCCGGAAGGAGTCAGGAAGATTCCCACGGCAATTACTTCGCCGACGATCAACGCCACGGCTGTTCGAAATCCGATTTGCCGCTTCAGCGTCGTGGCGCTACTGGGTACGGTTCGCGGTAGCGGATGGTCAACAGTCAAGATGCGCTACTCTCCGGGCTTGAGTTTCAGGGTGGCGGTATTCAGTACCATTCGCGGTAGCGGATGGCCAATAGTCAAGATCGCTACCCTCCGGACTTGAGTTCTGGCCATCCCCTACCGCGAATGGTACTGAATCCGCGAATGGGACGAAATGCCCACTCGTGTCGTCCCCACTAGAAGCTGACGCGGACGGCAAGTTGGAATGCTCTTGGACCACCTGAACCAAAAACGCCTCCAGCTGTCGTTACGGGTTGTCCAAAACTCGATGAGCGAAGGAATCCTGCGGTTAAAGGATCATTGCTGTCGCGAACAAGCACATTGCTGAACCCTGAATAGTTCGTATTCGACACGCCAAGCACATTTGTCACGTTGAAGAGATTGAACACTTCGGCAATAGGTTCGATTGTGAGTTGCTCACCAATCTTAAACGTCCTGGCAAGTCTCACATCCAAAGAGTTGAAGTTGTCGTTGAAGCGCGCGTCGTTTGACACTAACGGCAATGGCTGCGCACCAAATCCACCCGAAGCGTTCAGTTGCGTGATGAACTGATTCAATTGCGCTCCGGTTTTGAAGATCCGGCCACCGGCATTCCGTTGTAACTGCGGAATTCGTTGACTGCCATCAGGGACGAGAATGTCCATCGGTACTCCAGAAGCGATTGTCAGGATCGGAGACACTTCGAATCCATAGGGAGCCTCAAAGACCGCCGCGAAAGCAAATCGGTGTCGTTGATCATTTGGCGTGGGACCATATTCGAGTTGCAGATTATTCGGGTTTATAGGTCCATTAGAAAAGGGAATCTGATCGTCATTCGCATAGTTGAAAGCTTTCGAGAACGTGTAGGCCGCACGGAACTGTGAACCGTGAGAGAAACGCTTCTCCAGCGAGAGCAGCAGGCCGTCGTATTTTGTTTTGACGCTTGATTCGAGATTCTTAACGAGGTCCGGTCCACCAACTACTGGGTTAAAGACCTGACCAATAGTGCGACCGATGATGAAATGAGTTCCGAAGTTGTGGAGATAGTCTGCTCGCACAACCATGTCTCTGCCTAACTCTAGCTGGATGCCGATGTTCGTTTGTTGGACCATCGGGTTCTCCATGTCGTTATCGATGATGTTGATGCCCCCTGCCCCTGCTCCAGGGAGTATGAACCCGGTGAATGGATCAGCCAGCGTCGGCGCGGGTGGCGGGAATGTGCCATTTACCGGATCAAAAAGGAAGGGAGGCGGAATGAAGAAAATATTACCGGCGCGCACGTTGATTGGCAGCGCGCGTCCGTCGAGCCCGCGTTCCAGCGACTGAATCTCGAGTGTTATTCGATCGTAGTAGATCCCGTAGCCGGCATGGAGACTAGTCTTGCCATCCATTGATGAGTAGTTCAATCCAAAACGTGGACCGAAATTGTTCTTGTCTCGAGTGCGAGTTCCGTGAAGGAACGGAAGGATGAGAGGATTCAGTTCATTGACACGGCTGACATTTTTCACGTCCGTGTCCAATTCGTATCGTAGGCCTAGATTCAACGTAAGCTGCGGATGGATTCGCCAGTCGTCCTGAACAAAACCTGCGAGGTATGTGTTGCTTGCATCAGGAATCAAGAGCGGTTCAGTCGGCTTCGCGCTGCGTATCGTAACCGCGAAGAGCAGATCGTTATCGTCAACTCTGCCGTCTCCCGTGCGATCGAAGTCTGGGAAATCTTCGATGAGTTCGATACGTCCTTGTTGGAACACGCGAAGATCGAAATCGCCTCTAACCCGCTGAATTTCACCCCCGAACTTCAGACTGTGATGTCCGTGAACCAGCGCAACTGTATCGCTGAACTGGAATCTACGTTGCTTGGTCCCCTGGGGCACGCGAAACGAAGCGCCATCCTGGATGCTGGGAAAAGTCAGCTGTGGTCCTACTGACACAGGATCGATGTTGTTGTCGAAGTGGTTGAAGCTGAAGCTAAAACTGTTAATTACTCTGGGATTGAGGATGTGGTCGTAGCGTGTAAGAAACGATTGGGTATTGTTCCGGCTTTCCTGGCGCTCCGTCGCTGAACCGATCGAGCGAATTAATGAGCTAGGCGCAATATCGTTTTCTCGTTGTAGTGAGTACCGAAATGTGAAGTGATCGGTGTCGGTGGGTGCCCAATCGAGGCGTTCAGTGCTGAGCAGGTCGTTCAACGGCGCTGCCGCGAATCCTTTTCTGATTGAACGAGTGGCCAGATCGCGAGATCCCACCAGCACGGCTCCGTCCTGGTTACGGTATTCAATGGATCCGAAGAACCAAGCCTGGTCTCGTTTTATCGGTCCGCCGATCGCAAACGCATACTGCTGACGATCAAATGGCGGTTCCTGGCCCAGTGCGCGATCGAAAGTCGCGGGTAGACCTTGCAATGCTCGGTCGCGAAAAAAGATCGAACCGGATCCATGGAATTCGTTGGTCCCTGATTTCGTCACAACGTTAATGACGGAGGAACCCGAGCGACCCAATTCGGCCGAGAAGCGGTTGGTCGCCATTTGAAACTCTCCCACGGCTTCCTGGGATATGTTCTGTACGGCTCCACCTACAACATCGTCGTTGTTGTCGGCTCCATCTACCGTGACGTTACCACCGCGACCCAACTGACCTGCCGAGGAGACAACGACTGTATTTGTCTTGGTGGGATCGAAATTAGGTGCGGGCGAATTTCCGGGAACTAGGAAAGCGAGTTCAAGGTAATTCCGCCCGTTAAGTGGCAAGCTCTTGATCTCGCGTGAATCAATCGTCTCCGCAACTGCCGAGGTGCTGGTTTCTACTACAGGAACACCGTCGATGAGATCCACAATTACGCCGACCTCACCAACTTCTAAAGTTGCGTCGAGCGTAACAGTTTCACCTACTCGCAATGTGATTGGTGCTGAAGAAGTCTTATCTTTAAAGCCGTCCGCATGAATCCGAACTTTATAGGATCCGGGCGACAAATTAGAAAACACGAACACACCGCTATCGTTCGTTGTAGTTTCCCGCGAGATGCCAACACTCGTTTGGGTCGCCGTAACGCGCGCACCAGCTATCGACGCCGCATGCGGGTCGACAACAGAGCCTCTCAAAGTTGCGGTTGCGCCCTGTGCAGCAACCGTCATCGGGTTGGCCAGGCAAAGCCAGACTAAAAGACCCGGGAGAGCTGGAAAAGCGCTCCGAAACAGTTGGGCCATTTTATTTTTAGAAGGGTTTATGACCTGGTCGGTGTTAGTGCGCATTCCAGCTCCTTTTGCATAGTCGTTTCATTGGCGTTTCATCGGGGGCCAACGAATCCAAAATATGTGTACGCCCGCACACCTGCGGGATTCCCGCAGCATTGGTGCTGGTGTTCGTCTGCTTGAAATGGTGAGCCCGGTCCAGGGTCGTAATGATAGCGTCAAAGGTCGGAGTTCAGGTTTGCAACAAAGTATAGGTAGGAGTCCGACCTTTAACTCAAAGAACCATGGACCGGGAAGATTGACTAACGCGCGAGAGGCTAGCAAAGGTGGACTGTCGTGTCATGGCCCAGAAGATTGGTAGGGAAATCAAACTTTAGTTGGAGAGGGTCGCGAAAACTTTTGGAGTGCGGTGACCTGTCACCGCTTTTCTTTGCACGGAATGCTTTCGTCTTTGGGTGACCGATCAATGGCAACCAAAGCGGTGACAAGTCACCGCACTCCAAAGAGCAATCACAGGTGGACCAACCCGCGTTGCAGCGCCGTTGTCGCAGCTTGCGTGCGATCCGTAACACCAAGTTTGCTGAGTAGACTATTAATGTGACTCTTGACGGTCGCTTCGCTAATCGTCAGAGACTTCGCAATCTCCTTGTTCGACTGACCTTTCACGATTAGCTCTAGTACTTCTAGCTCGCGGTCCGTCAGTGCTGAGCCAGACATCCGTTCCGCGAGTCGTTCAGCGATCACTGCGGGAATACGGCGCGAGCCGGCGTGAACTGACCTGATCGCCGTCTCCAATTCTTCGAAGAACATATCCTTCAAAAGATATCCTTTTGCGCCTGCCTGCAATGATCGGTAAATGTCTTCATCACCGTCGTATGTAGTTACAACGATCAAGCGAGCTTCCGGAAACTCTTGTCGAATTTTTGTAATCGCCTCAACGCCGCCGATGACGGGCATTCGTAGGTCGATCAGCATCACGTCGGGCTTGTGTTGACGATAGAGTTCGATTGCCTGCTCGCCGTTGATTCCCTCGGCGACTACTTCCATGTCTGCAACCGTATTGATCAAAGCGACAAAGCCTTGACGGACTACCGATTGATCGTCCACGACGATGATTCTGATCTTGTTGTCACTCATCGAAACCTGTTCGCTTTTAGTGTTATCGCGGTCAATTATTGATCGGCACGTCAACTATGACCTCGGTGCCTGAACCATTCGCACTAGAAATCCAGAGTGAGCCGCCGATCTGCTCCGCTCGTTCTCGCATTCCTAT
>DATJKB010000666.1:0-4623 GCA_035491875.1 Pyrinomonadaceae bacterium
AACAGCATCGACGTCGAACCTCGTGCCTCCGCAATCACCAACGCCGGTCTCGCTTCGCACCCATCCGCTACCGCGGACGGTACTGACTGCGGACCACTGCAGTGATTGATGCCGTACCCTAAACTTACATAAGCAATCCAGCGACAATAAATAGCAAGATCCCACCCAAACGACTCCGTTGCTGCAAGTATCATTCTCCAATTACTAAATCAGGAGATCATTAATGCCAGTCGCCAAACAAACTGAGATCAAACCAGCAGAGGGAAAGCTCGGCGTATTGCTCGTCGGACTTGGAGCAGTCAGTACAACATTCATAGCCGGTGTCGAAGCCATCAAAAAGGGCTTTGCGCAACCAATCGGAAGCCTTACTCAGATGGGAACCGTTCGCCTGGGCAAGCGCACCGACAATCGCGTTCCGCTTATCAAAGACTTCGTGCCGCTCGCTAACTTGAAGGATCTTGTGTTTGGTGCCTGGGACATCTTTCCAGACTCCGCCTATGAAGCTGCGCTCAACGCTGGCGTCCTTGAGAAGGAACTGCTGGCACGCTTGAAAGAGCCGCTCCGAAAGATAAAGCCGATGAAGGCGGTCTTCGATCAGCAGTACGTCAAACGGCTCAGCGGCACCAACGTTAAGACTGGCAAGAACAAACTCGAGCTGGCCCAGCAGTTGATTAAAGAGATTGCTGACTGGAAAAAGAAGAACAAATGCTCGCGCGTCGTAATGATCTGGGCTGCATCAACGGAAGTGTTTCTCAAGCCTCACGCGGTTCACAAGACGATTGAATCTTTTGAGAAGGCGATGCGCGACAACCACAAGGCCATCGCGCCTTCGATGATCTACGCGTATGCGGCTTTGAAATCGGGAATCCCGTTCGCGAACGGAGCTCCGAACCTCACCGTTGATGTTCCTGCGATGATGACTTTGGCAGATCAGAACAAGTTGGCGATCTGTGGCAAGGACTTTAAGACGGGCCAAACTCTGATGAAGACGATCATCGCCCCGGGATTGAAGTCGCGAATGCTCGGTCTTCACGGATGGTACTCGACAAACATTCTCGGCAATCGCGACGGCGAAGTGCTTGACGATCCGGATTCTTTCAAAACCAAGGAAGAGTCGAAACTTTCTGTGCTTGAGTACATCTTGCAGCCGGAAGTTTATCCAGACCTGTACAAAGACTTCTCACACGTAGTCAGGATCAACTATTACCCTCCACGCGGCGACAACAAAGAAGGTTGGGACAATATCGACATCTTCGGTTGGCTCGGCTATCCGATGCAGATCAAGATCGATTTTCTTTGCCGCGATTCGATCCTGGCGGCGCCAATCGTTCTCGACTTGGCACTATTTCTCGATCTGGCCCAGCGCGCGGGCATGAAGGGCGTTCAGGAGTGGCTGTCTTTCTATTTCAAGTCACCGCAGACCGCGCCGGGACTCTATCCGGAACACGACATCTTCATCCAGTTGATGAAACTGAAGAACACTCTGCGACATCTTCGCGGAGAAGATTTGATCACACACCTGGGGCTGGAGTACTACGACTGAGGTCATTGCCTATTGTCGATTGAAATTATTGCCGATTGAAATTGCCCGGGGCGGTGTTCCTCACCAAAAGGTTATCAATGTCGGCGGCTCTTTCAATCGGCAATCGGCAATTGGCAAGCGGCAATAATTTCAATCGGCAATGCCTTTTTCGGTGCCTCTTGTCTCAAAAGGTGCACCAGTTTTCCCAGTTCATCACGCGAGGATTCTCGCAACATTAATTGTCAGCGGTCGTTGACACGATTTGTCAGCGCGTCTTTACACCATCTTTACATTAGTCGCCCTTACTTCAGGCCCATTCGATATTTTGTGATGACAATTGCTGCGGAGTTGTATATATAGCATCCAGCCGAATCCTAGATGTAAGCCACAAAGACCGGAATCGGAAAACTCTCCCACACGTATATGCATCAAGGAGGCTAACGGATCGTTCTTTGCATAGTTAGGTTAGGCGAGTGGACCAACGCGCATCTCTCGCGAAGGTAAACGAGCCGAAAGGTTGCCCCGACCGCGCTCGTTAGGAGAACGACAATGTTAGCTGAGATTGAAGTGATGACGAGAACACGAGACATGGAGAATATGGGTACGGTCTACCTCGATCCCGATCAAAAGAGCCCGCGTGCTCAGGATTTTGAAGAGCGGCTATCTGCGCGCATTGTTGGCCAGGAACGCGCAGTCAGACGCATGAGCGGCCTATACCAGATTTTTCTGGCGGGCATGAATCCACCAAACCGTCCGATCGGAACGATGTTATTTCTCGGTCCTACCGGTTCGGGAAAAACTCGCGTGATTGAAGCCGCCGCTGAAGTTCTTTACGGTGATCCAAACGCCGTCGTGAAGATCGACTGCGCCGAGTTTCAACACTCGCACGAGATAGCTAAGCTGATCGGTTCTCCGCCGGGATACCTGGGACATCGCGAGACTTCGCCGATGCTCACCCAGGAGAACCTCGATCGCATGCACACGGACGACATGAAGGTTTCGCTCGTGCTCTTTGACGAGATCGAAAAGGCCTCCGACAGTCTGTGGCAACTGCTGCTCGGTATTCTCGATAAGGCTACGCTCACGCTCGGTGACAATCGTCGCGTCGATTTTTCGAGGACAATGGTCATCATGACATCGAATCTCGGTGCGCGTGAGATGTCAGAATTAATTTCCGGCGGTATCGGTTTCGCGCCAGGCAAAGGCACTAAGACGCCAAACGATACTGAGGTCGATCAGAAAATTTATCGGACCGCAGTCGAGGCCGCGCGAAGAAAGTTTTCTCCTGAGTTCATGAACCGAATCGATAAGGTCGTGGTGTTCCGCTCGTTGAAAGAACATCATCTACGCCAGATTCTTGATCTCGAACTCCAGGCGGTCCAAGATCGAATCATGCAGTCGGCCGGAACTAAGTTTGTATTCCAATGTTCCGAAACTGCGAAAGACATGCTGTTGAAGGAAGGCCTGGATTTCAAATATGGCGCGCGCCACTTGAAGCGTTCAGTCGAGCGCTTCCTGGTGTACCCGCTGTCCAACCTCGTCGCGACGGGTCAGGTCGGACTTGGGGATCTGGTACATGTCGACATCGACGAGAGCAGCAACCGGCTCGTCTTCTCGAAGAGTTCGGGCGGTGCGTTAATTCAGGAACTGCCGTCGGGTACAGGCCAAGAAGAAGTTCCTGGTGAGTCGTTCTCCGGCGGTGTTGGTTTACCGATACCGCAAGCATCGAAGGCTGCGAAGAAAGGCAGCCGCGGGGAGAAGTCCGAAGGTCAGTAATTCGCGGTAAGATTCAAGATCAAAATGCCGGCCCAGAAAAACTGGCCGGCATTTTTATTTGTCAGGCTAACAAGCGAAATACCCCCACGGCAGTTGGGGGTTCGTTCAGATCCAACCTACCACAGAGGCAAGAATATAAGTCAGCGCGCCGCGAATGGCGTTGAGTAATCTTTGTTCAAGTTCATTCGCGGCGCGTCGGAGTCTTGGAACGCAGAGGCTAGGTTGGACTTGAACGATCGCCCAACTCCCGTTGGGGGCATTGAACTACAAACTGAAGCCAAATTGCTCAGCGCGAGATCCTCTTCAGCGATTCGAAGGCGACGCGCGATAGATAAGGATCCGGTGAATTCTTCGCTTGAGTAAGTGCATCAATGGCAGTCGGATCCCCAATCATTCCCAGCGCCGCCGCTGCCTCCCTCCGCACATCATCAGAAAGCTTCTCGTTTCTCAACGCCGCAACCAACGCAGGGACGCCCGCGGGACTTCGAATTCGACCAAGTGCCGTCGCTGACGCCCGCAACACAAACTCATTTCGCTCCGACTTACCTTTCCGCTTCGCCTGACCAGTCAGAACAGTCGACAGAGTTACGACGCTCGTCTCGTCAGCAATGTCACCAAGCGCGACAGCTGCCGCCGAACGCACGCCATCTTCTTTGTCGTTCAATAGTCGATCGACTACCGCCGCCGTCGCGTTCCGACTGCGCGTTAATCCGAGCGCATACAATGCTTCGCGACGTGCGAATTCATCGCGATCTTGCAGAAGAGGAAGAATCAAGGGAACACTTTCAGCCGTCGGTAACGACAACACAGCCTTCGCTGCAACGGCCCGAACCATCGAAGATCCGTCCTCTAATGCCCTGCCAGCTGCGCGAGATGCTCCAGGCAAATGCATCGCACCCAAACGCATAACCGCATCGCGCCTATCTTCCTCCGAAGAAGACCCGAGTCGCTCCAGCTGTTTTTGGATTTCACGTTGTTCGGGAGTCAGTGTTTCCGGCGATTGGGCTGCAGCAGATGAAGACGGAATACAAAAGGACACTAGACAAGCAGTAAGTGTCGCCATCGCAACCAGAGAAAAGTTTTTGAGTTGGTTAGTGCGCATTCAAATGGTGGCGGTTGCCTTTGCAGCGGCGCGTCGTTCGGCCTTTCTGCGAACTGCCTCCCATTCAAAAGCTTGTCTCGCCCGTTGATTCTCGCGCGCATCCGCTAGCACTGCGAGAACTTCGTCGTCCCAAATCGAGGGCACCGCGCGTGAACGTCTCATCGATTCCATGATCGCGATGTAATCCAACACTTCTAGCACTTCCGAGTCGGTTAGCGAATCG
>DATJKB010000667.1:0-2797 GCA_035491875.1 Pyrinomonadaceae bacterium
TGTCTTTATCCCGCAGAAGAAACGATCCACGAAATCACACGAAGTAACACGAACGAAGCCGAGGACGCAGGTTAGTTTTGACACAGTCTCTGCGTTTAGGGAATTACACATAGCGGGACCCAATTAGCACCTTAGCGCAGGGGTCTGCGCAAAACTGGCCAGCGCCCACGTCACTACAAACACAATCGACAAAGAGCTGTCACACTTGAAGCGCTTGTGGTGTTAATCGATAAAGTAGTATCCATTAACACTTGACTGTTTTCGAGGACGATATTTCCGCACGCAACCTCCCGCCCGCGTGCCAGGACCTTACAACGATCGACTTCAGTAACCGAAGGAGTCAACCATGACGAGCTTACTTCAGGATGTGCGATATGGCTTTCGGATGCTGCTCAAGCATAAAGGCTTCACCGCCGTCGCGACACTCACACTGGCGCTCGGAATTGGCGTGAACACCGCGATGTTTAGCGTGCTCAACACCTTTCTCTTTCGTTCGCTTCCTTATCCGCAGTCGTCGCAGTTGGTGCGCGTGTTTCGAACTTCGCCTATTTCCCAGAGTTGGCCGCATAACCCTGGCGTCTTCCTCGCTGAGCGCGAGAAGAATACGGTGTTTGAGAAGATGGCCGCCTACAACTATGTCACCCGGAGTCTTGTTGAGCAGGGTCAGACAGCTCAACGTGTGAGTGGTCTGGCGGGAACGGCCGACTTCCTTCCAGCGTTCGGCGTTGCCCCCGCGCTAGGTCGTCTTTTCAATCCGGAGGAATTTGAGCCAGGCGTAGACAACGTCATCGTGCTCAGTGACCGGTTCTGGCAAAGTCGTTTTGGAGGCGATCCAGGTATTGTGGGTCGCAAGCTGCAACTGGATGGCAAGACAGTCAGCGTCGTTGGAGTAATGCCTCCGGGCTTTGATCATCCGATCCTGTGGGGAAGAATTGATTTCTGGCAACCGCTCGCCTTTACCGCTGAGCAAAAGAAAACGACCGCTAACTATCTGCAGTCATTCGCGCGCCTTAAACCTGGAGTGTCGATCAAGCAGGCCGAGCAAAGCCTCGTTACTCTGGTCGGGAATATTAATAAAGAGAACTCACCAAACAGCCAAAACCCCGACAGTGTTCGGCTTGAGCCGCTTCAGCGCTCAATCTCTGATGACATCGGCAGAAAGGTGATGTGGTTCACATTTGGCCTCGCTGGTTTTGTCTTGCTAATCGCCTGCGCAAACATAGCCAACCTCCAGTTGGTCCGCACTGCTTCACGTTCACGCGAACTCTCCGTCCGTGCTGCATTGGGTGCTGGTCGATTTCGATTACTACGACAGTCGCTTACCGAAAGTATCGTGGTGGCGCTAATTGGTGGTTTGTTGAGTCTGGGATTGGCGCTGTGGGCTGTGAGATTCATCAGCAATCAGCTCTTCCCCGACTTGCCCGGTGCGGCAGTCGAACTTGATCTGAAGGTTTTTGCTTTTGCCTTTGCTTGTTCTTTATTAACTGGAGTGTTGTTTGGAACTGTGCCTGCATGGTTCGCATCACGCGCTGACATCAACCAGGCGATACGCGAGAACGCACGTGGCACGACGGCGGGACGCTCACAGCATCGTTTGCGACATGTGCTGATAATTGGTGAAGTCGCATTCGCGATGATCCTGCTCGCTGCTGCAGGTTTATTCCTCCGCGGTCTGCAGAGATTTCTTAGTTCGGATCCGGGCTGGACCGTCGATGGACTGGTCACGGCGAACATGAACTTGAGCGGAGAAAAGTATGCGAAGGATGCGCAGCGTGTTGCCTTCTTTTCGGAGCTCGAGAATCGAATAAAGACTTTGCCGGGCGTGCAGGAGGTTGGAATCGGTAGTTCTCAGCCAGTATACGGTTTCAACACCAGTGATTCGTTCGTAGTTGAGGGCCGACCAGAACCGCCGCCCGATCAATATCCTGAAGTGTTTATCGAGCCTGTGAGTAAAGATTATTTCGCCGCGTACGGAGTTCAATTGTTGCGTGGACGTACTTTCAACAACGGAGACTTCGCTGAGCGACCAAAGGTGGTGATCATCAACGACTCAATGGCCCAACATTTTTGGCCGAATGAAAATCCCGTCGGCAAGCGGATCAGTAATCCCCGTAAGAAGGACTGGCAAGAAATTGTTGGTGTAGTTAGAGACATGAAGTTTCCCGGCGATCTGGGTGAACCTTATACGCGCTACGAAACCTTTGTACCACTGCCCCAATGGGTGCCCGATTATCTGACAATTGCAATGCGCACTTCGCAATCACCCGAAGCACTCTCCAATAGTTTACGGAGCCTCGTAGCAGGCCTTGATCCCGCTCTGCCAGTTTATAGAGTTCGCACGGCGCGCAGCTCTGTGGATGTAGGCATAGGATATATTTCGTTGCTTGGTAAGTTACTGGGTGCGTTTGCGTCGTTAGGGCTTGTGCTGGCTGCGATTGGAATTTATGGAGTTATCAGCTACGTAGTGGTCCAACGGACGGGTGAGTTTGGAATCCGTATGGCACTCGGTGCGCAAAGTCGCGATGTGCTGTGGTTAGTATTGAGGAAAGGTGCAGTAGTGATCCTGATTGGCGCCGTGCTTGGGGCGGCGGGATCTTATGCGGTAGGTAAGTTACTGATCTCTCTGATTCCATCCCTGCCGACTCGTGATCCTATGACTATGGTAGTGATGGGAGTTGTATTGATCGTTGTTGCCCTAGTCGCATGTTACCTCCCTGCCCGCCGCGCAACGAAAGTTGATCCATTAGTGGCGCTGCGTTATGAGTAGGCGTTACGGGTAGGAGTCCTCTCATTCACC
>DATJKB010000668.1:0-6232 GCA_035491875.1 Pyrinomonadaceae bacterium
TGTCGGTGGCAATAATTATTTGATCGGAACTATATCGGACGTATAGCACCGTCGCGTTCGCATTCACGGAAACACTTAGGATGAGAAATATGAGTGGCCATTTTCTGAGATTGCGTGTCATCTTTTCCCGAACCGAACTCAGGCCGAGCACATCTTATTTGAACTTATTCATTTCTCAAATTGGTTGCAATCTGTTGGTAAACCATAGACACGCAGCGTAGCAGAAGCTCGCCCAATGAATTGTTACTTGCATACGACTTTTGCCTCGCCGTAAGGTCAACTCTACTGAGCATGGGACTCAACTACAGAACGGGGGCGAAGCGACCGATTTCAATTTGATACCGCACAACGTACGTTGAAATCGGTCGCTTCGCTCCCGTTCTGGTTGGCTAGCGAGGCAGAGCCATCGCCTCACGTCGGGCGGCAAAGTCGTAGCTCAAGAGCGCAATTCATTTGTTGCGGCTCTGCGGCTTTGTGTCTCTGTAGTTACTGCTGCCCGCCCTCTTTAAACCACAGAGACACAAAGTCCATGGAGATGGGTGCAAATTATCTCCTCGATGTTTTTGCGGCTGCAATATTTGAGTAAGGCGAATATCCAGCTGAGTTATAAGCACGCAGTCGATATCGAAATGTCGTTCCTGCTGCTAACCCCGCGTCCGCGTAGAACGTCGCGTTGCCTGCGACGACGCTAATCTCAATGAAGTTAGTGCACCCGGATCCGAGGCAGCGCTCGATCTTCACGCCATCTTGATTGCCATTATTTATCCAAGAGACATTAATCTGACTCTTGCCGAACGCTTGAGCACTAACATTGCTCGGAGCAATTGGTGGTGATGGCGGTGTCTCTGGAGGATCTGGTGGCGGTAACGTGACTGCGACAGTGTTGCTGTAAGGAGACGAACCCATAAAGCCCGCTGCTCGCACTCTGTAAGTGTAGGTGGTCCCGCGTGCGACATCTGTGTCTCTGAAGCCAGTAGAATTCTCGCCAAGCGTTTGACCAGCTTTGGAAAAGTTCGTGCAACCGGAACCGATACAGCGTTCGACATCAACCCAAAATTCATTGCTGGCATTGTCCGCAAAAGTTAAGTTGACCACGTAGCTTGAGCCGGTGAACCAAACGGAGCCGTCGAGATTTGTAGGCGCCGCTGGAGTTAGATCGGAAAGACCGGTTTGCGTGTAATGAGCGGTCACCAGATAGCCAAATCCAAGGCTTGCGAGTGTGTTTCCGGAGGCCAGAGTAAGAGCTTTACCGTTAGCATAAATATCCCACAATGCCCATTGGGGCGTACCCGCTGCACTGTATTTAGCGATCACACCCTTGAGATAAGAGACCGTGCCGGTGCTTGGATTTGGCCCACCCGTCCCAGTTACATAAACTGCATCGGACGAATCGAGTAACAGCATGTTGGGAACTTCGTTATTGTTCCGCCCGCCGTCATACCGTTGGGACCAAAGCAGGTTGCCGTTCGCATCGGTCTTAATGGTCATCCAGTCGCTGTAATATGCAACCGCGTCGATACCAGTTGCGACAACGCTACCCTGACTATCAGTCTTTATCCGATACGTCTTATCTCCCACGCTGTAATTCTTGATCCACGCCTGCTTGCCAGCCGAGTCGAACTTCGCAATCGCCATTCGATACGGATTGGAATCGAAAGGAAGATAGACTCCGGTCGCAAAGTACGTGATGTTGCCGGCGCCAAAAGCCAGGTCGTTCGCAGGGTACAGATTCGGGTTTGTGTTGGACCAGAGCAAGTTGCCATTGGTGTCGTACATCAGAGCCATAAACAGGTTACCGCTTTTACCTGCCACACCGATTCGGCTGCTGTCTGGTGAGATGACGAGAGAGTATGGTTCATCAACCGCGGTTCCATTGCCGTTGTCGAAGGCTGCTCTCCACAACGTTGCACCATTCGGACTGTATTTGATCAACACTGAGTCGAGTGAGATGTTGCCGGTGGGATTGGTCTGCCACATTCGCCCGGTAACGAAGACGTTGTTACTTCCATCAATCGCGAGACGGCGTGGATCGCTGTACGGACCTGGCAGACTGTTTGACCAAAGCACCGTCCCGTTGGTGTCGTACTTTAGCGTGAGCCAACCAGCTGGATCGGCGCTACTGCCTGTGACGATCGCGGCCAAGACCGCGGGATTGTTGTCACGATCAATAGCTATCCAAACTCCCCTTAGCCGTTCTGCAGGATTGTAGGAGGTTTGCCAGAGCAGAACCCCCGTGGCACTGAACTTCTTTATCACAATGAAATCGCCTACGACCGTATCGCCGAGAACATAGATGTTGTCGGCCTGGTCGGAGGCCATCATTCGAGCGGAGAAATTAAAGTCCTCGTCGCGCCAATCTTCCGTTAGAAATTGAGCGGGCTGGGCATTAACGGACGGTAAAAGGTTGAGCAGTGTAATCGCAACGAACAGATGTAAGATGTGCTTCAAGCAGAATTTAGTTCTCATGATGTTCATCCCTCCTCCCGCTCTTTACAGTCATTTAAATACGAGCTGCAAAGTTGCTGGGAACCTAGTCTTATTCATTGTCGAGTATTGAGCAGAAGAGAGGGTTACGTCTGTGACAAAGTCACAGAAAACCAAGAATCTTTTTGCTAACTGTGCGGCGCTTGAAATTCCAAACCGATGATGAGTTGGAATCGCGGTCCTTCAAGCGACGTGAAGATGCACTCGATAACAACTGTCTTAACGGTAATAAGACGATACGGAGAGAAGGTTTACGTTGATGCCGCCTGCTGTAATGCGATCAGATTTTCGGTATGAATCTCGCCACGCGAAAGGCTTATCAATCCCTGATGCTCGAATTCCTTCAGGATCCGACTGATGACTTCACGGGAGCTTCCAAGGTCAGCGGCGATGTCTTGGTGGGTTTTAGTGATCTTTCCGTTTGCGTCAGCCAAGTGCAAGAGATACTCAGCTGTCCGTTTATCTACGCGTTGAAAGGCGACCTCTTCAACGAGCGAGATGACTTCTGCTAAACGTGAGGACATCAAACCCCACAGGTACTCGCTCCACACTTTGTGTTTACTCACCCATTGTTGGAGAGTTTGAGGTGGAATAATGATCGCTTCGAGCTTGGTTTCGGTGGCCGCAAAGGCCGGAAACTCAACACCAGACATGATGCATGAGGCTGTCAAAACACAACTGTCACCAGGCTCGACGCGGTATAGAGTTATTTCACGTCCGGATTCGCTGAGCTTGTAGACTCGTGCCCGACCATCGAGTACAAGCGGAATGCCGGTGCAAGTACTTCCTTCCAGGCAAATGAATTGATGTGCGGCAATTTCAACCAGCGAGCCATACTCAAAGAGCTCGTCTTGCACATCATGTCCAGCATTGGCGAATGAAGGGAACAAATTGAAAACTTTTTCTCTTAGCGCTGGAGTGTCTTTCATCAGATGTCTCTCCTATCGTTGCTCAAAATGCAGTCGTTAAGTTCGGGGCTGTGAGAGTATCGATGAAGCTTTGCCGGCCGTGACCACTCCATCAACGTTCCAGGCGTTAGTGGGGTGAATCATTCCATGAATGCCAGGGAAATTAAAGGACAGACGGAGTGGTGAGGAAGCAACGGCTTTTAAGTCCGTTGCTGGCTGCGACATCTGGCGTTGAAGATTCGTTGAGAAATAATTGACCGTGCTGCTGAGGACTTTCGGGGCACAGATCAGACATATTGACGAGGTATGAAGACTAGAATCACTTGCACGTTGACCTCGTTGTTATTGCTGACGCTCGCCTCTGTCGTCTCATTTTCACAAGTGAAGCCGCTGGTCGTTGAAATCCCTTTCGACTTTTACCGCAATGAGATCATTCTTCAGGTGAAGATTAACGGAAAGGGTCCTTTCAACATGATGCTCGACACCGGTACTGATCCGTCGACCATTGAACTTAATACCGCTCGTGAGTTGGGGTTGAAACTTATCCCGTTAGGAAGTCCGCCAGTTGGAGGTGGAACAGCGCCGAGAACGATCTATGGAGTCTATTTACCTAGCCTTGAAGTCGGAGGGGAAGTCGGAGGGGAAGTCGGCGGGCTCGCGGCAAACAACGTCGAGGCAGTAGCGATCGACATGTCAAAGATAAGCGAGCGTTTAGGGAAGCCGTTACACGGAGTAATTGGTCATAGTGTGCTAAACGGTCGTATCGTGCAGATCGATTATCCGAATCGTACGGTACGCTTTTACTCGAAGTCTCCATTCGCCGGAGCCGCCAAACAATCGAACACAGCGAAACGAACCGTGCTACGTTTTCGCTATGTCGACAACGTTCTGATTGACGACGTGTTCGTGAATGGCAAAAGGATGGTTGGCAATTTAGACACAGGCTCCAACGGAATGTTCGACCTGACTCCGGCCGCAGTCGCATTGTTGGGAATGGAAGAGGAAGTCAAACAAGCGTCAGCTAGCACTGATGTTGGCTACAACGGTGTGTCTGAGAACAAGAAGGGAAAACTCACGAACGTAACGGTAGGCGGAATATCTGTTGATGCGCCTGAAGTCGTGTTCTTCAGCAAAGGAACAGGACGAGACAAAAAGCCCTGGGGCATAAATATCGGTAACGTGTTTCTCAAAGACTTCGTTGTGACGATCGATTATCGACGTAAGTTAGTTACGATTGAACGGCCTTAGCTGCTGGGCCAATGCTGCAGTTCTTACCAAAACTTCCAGCGCGGTATGACATGTGGCTCGAATGCAAAGGGATTGTCAGCGCCTGGAGTTACGACGACTCGCACCCAGCCCACTTGAGGTGAACCGGGCACTTCCAGCCGAGTGACATTCTCTAACCTTCGTTGTGTTGACGAGCGCATAAGCGGGTGATCGACTGTGTAAGTATGATCGTCACCGTGCGCAATCAACACTGGTCGCACGAAGCGTTCGGCTTCTTCTTCAAGGGCACTGAGTAGAGGTTCGAATGGCTGGCGATCTGGATGATCCGAAGAGGCGTCGAAATCCGGACTAGCATGAAAACTGATAACAACGGCAGCCGCATTCGAAGTACTGGCCTCTATGAAAGTCTCACGTAACCATACTGTGGCTGCCTCTGTTCTTCGCTTCGAGGCTTCATCATCGCGAACCGTCCTTCCAGGGAACTGTTTCATTCCGTTGCGACTTCCGACGAGATGTAGAGTCGCAAAAACGATTCCCTTATGAACCCAGCGAGCGTTTTCAACGAATTCCCCGTATGGCTCATGACCTGCCTGGCTGATCAGCGAAATAGAGTTTTGGCCGAGGCTGCGAGTAGGATTGACGAAAAAGATCTGCCGAATGCGTTCGAGTCGCTCCGTCGGTTTGAAACCTCCTGATTGGCTTTCCCAACAATCAGCCCACTCATTGTCGCCAGGCGTATAAACCAACGGGTGCCGAAGGCTGTTGAACTGCTGCAACGATTCTTTGTAATGCTCGTCAGTGCAGGGTCGCCAGAAAATATCGCCGACATGGATCACCCAGGTGAGATCGTGAGCATTCAAAGACTCGAGTAGATGGCGGTATTTTATTTCTTCCCAAGTGTCGTAAGGGGCGTCACCGAGCACGGCGAAAGAAAATGTTCCCGGTGGATTGGGTGTTGGGGTTTCTGGTCCGCGAGTAAACAGAACAAAGGCCACCAATGCCAACAGCACGATGGCCCCGGCCCAGATTTTTCGGCGAGTGGTCATTTGCCTCCTCAGGCGCGGCCTCGTTTTGAGGGTTAGCCCAGCCGCTAATACTAGCGCAAGAAAATCTTATTCATACGAAATGTTTCAAAGGTGAATAGCAACGAGAGATTCATTCCCACCAGAGTCACGCGGTCGAGTCTTTATGAGAATGATAGTGTGTAGGTCATGTGCGTCGCACCAAGCGCGCTTAATGTCGTTCGTATGCACATTCCCAGCCCGTTGCCGCTGTTCGTCATGACCACGACTCCGGCCTGTTGTTCATTCAAACCGACAGCGAGGTGTTGCGGGTGAACGTTGCGTTGGGACCGATTTCGCTCAGCCGTGGCAGGAAGGTTCATGCAGCGCCCGCGAGTATGATCGGATCGCTTGAGACAGGCACGCGGGAGCTTAACCGCCTGAAGTTAGCAGACTTATTTTCATATCTGCGAGACAATGTTGGTAAACATTTGCATCACACTACCACTCCCTAAAAGGAACTCCCGGTTGTGCGGTTTATTTGCGAAGACCAAGACGGGGCAAAGCGAATGCAATCGATCTGTAACGAGTAAGGGTTTCATTGGTTCTCAG
>DATJKB010000669.1:0-4876 GCA_035491875.1 Pyrinomonadaceae bacterium
CGCGCATCGCTTTTGTAAGCAATCACGTTGAAGATCCCGACAGAGACCCCTCCGGCCAGGTGTATGTGGCGGATGCAAAACCCGCCACGACGGAAAAGCAACTAACACCGTCGAGTGTCCGAGCTGCCAGATCGAAACCGGAGTGGAGTCCGAACGGCAAATGGATCGCTTTTCTTGACGGCGACGAAAGGAAATACGGTGCTTATAGCATGGAGCATCTCAACCTCGTCGCGTCTGATGGTACTGCTCCCCCTTCGCGCTTTAAAGCCTCCGAAGATCTTGATCGCGGTGTTTCATCGGCAAGGTTCAGTCCCGACGGCACATGGTTAATCTTTTTCGTAACGGATGATCGTTCCGTATATCCAGCTCGAGCGAAGGTTGCCGGTGGACCCGTCGAGAAACTGATGAAGCCACCGATTGTCTTATCCAGCTTCAATAGCAACGGCAGCACCATAGTTGTTCTGGCAGGAGGCGACACGAAAGCCAGTGAGATCAATGTTGTCGACCAGAATCGACTGCGCCAGCTAACTCATCAAAACGATGCGCTGATTGCCGAACTCGACTTAGGCGTAACTGAGGAAGTCGAGTTCAAGTCGAAAGATGGTACTGATGTTCACGGGCTACTCACCTATCCGGTTGGATACGTTAAAGGCACAAAAGTTCCACTGCTATTAAGAATACACGGCGGTCCAAACGGCCAGGACCAACATTCCTTGAGTTCGGAACGCCAGTTCTTTGCCGCCAATGGTTACGCTGTGCTAGCAGTGAACTATCGCGGCAGCTCCGGTCGCGGGCGCGATTTCTCACGCTCGATTTTTGCAGACTGGGGAAACTTCGAAGTCCAGGACCTGCTGGCGGGTGTCGATCATGTAGTCAAAATGGGTGTCGCTGATCCGGATCGTCTCGGAGTTGGTGGCTGGAGTTACGGCGGTATTCTCACTGACTATCTAATCGCCACTGACAATCGCTTCAAAGGAGCGACTAGTGGCGCCGGCACCGCCTTTACAGTAGCTTTCTACGGCACCGATCAATACATCATTCAATATGATCACGAGATTGGACCACCCTGGAATCCTAAATCGTGGGAGACATACGTGAAGCTGTCGTACCCGTTCCTTCACGCCGACCGTATTCAAACACCAACGCTGTTCATGGGCGGCGAACGCGATTTCAACGTTCCCATTCAAGGTAGCCAGCAGATGTACCAGGCGCTGAAGACTCTCGGGATTGATACGCAGTTGGTGATCTATCCGAATGAGTTTCACGGCATTCAACGCCCGAGTTATCAAAAGGATCGGCTCGAACGGTACCTAGCCTGGTACGAGAAGTACGTGAAGAAGGCGGCTCCACAGAGCAGTTCAACAACCGCCCGATAACGTTCTGATGTTCGATAAATCAGTTTGTGCGAATACCCCCAACGGCAGTTGGGGGATCGTTCAGGTCCAGCCTACTAGCAGCCCCCTCTTGGCTCCGACGCGCCGCGAATGAACTTGTAGAATAAAACTCTCCTGAATGCGCGGCGCGTCAGGTTTGTTTCTAGCGTGTGTTGTAGGTAGGACTTGAACGAGCCCCCAACTGCCGTTGGGGGTATTTAATACCTTTCATCCCGATCAGGAGACTTCATGGTCCAACGATTTCGCTTACTCGTTCTCTTACTCGTCACTCTAATCACCACCCCGGCTTCAAACTTCTCGCAGTCGCGCAAAGACGTGCGCGTACGCGCGCCGCAAGTTCTCGAAAGAGACGTGCGCGCTGAACTCGGTTTTCTCGCTAGCGATTCGATGCAGGGTCGACTCAGCGCCAGTAACTACGAACGCATCGCAGCGGAGTACATTGGATCGATGTTTCGCCAGTTCGGTCTGGAACCAGGCGGCGATACTGATGCCACGAACAGTCCTGGGTTTGTGCAGCGTGTCGCGTTGGAAACCGGTAGGTTTGTCTCTACTCCTGCTGTGACTGCAGGCTCTAAGTCGTGGCAATACGGAAAGGATTTTTTAGTAACCGGCATTCGTGTACCTCGTCTTAGTGGCGAACTGCAAATCGTTGAGGGTGAAGCACCACTTACAAAAGGCTCCGTAGCATTACTCAGACTCCCGGAAACTGCCGACGTTCAACAGCAACAAGCTCGCGTTCGCGCAGCGCGCGCTTCGCAGGCGGCTGCCGTTGTGCTACTCGAATCCGACCGTGCCCGACGCCAACGTGAGGCAGGTGCCAGACTTCCTGCGGTCGCAGCGCGTTTAGTTGGCGAACAAGTAACTCAATCGGTGCCGGTGTTCTCATTTAGCAAGGAGGCCTTCGCCGAACTCGCTGGTCTGGGAAACGGAATGCGTGTCGAGTTCGCTGCTGAAATGCAGGCAGACCCTGCAGCAGCAACATGGAACGTAATCGGAGTCTTGCGTGGTTCCGATCCCAACGGCGAAGCGATCATGCTGAGTGCTCACTTGGACCACCTCGGCGTCAACGAAGCCGGAACTGGTGATACGATTTTCAATGGCGCTGATGATGATGCCTCTGGCTGTGTCGCTGTTCTGGAAATGGCTCGAGCGTTATCTTCCGGTAAACGACCGCGCCGCACTATCTATTTTATTTGCTTTGGAAGCGAGGAAAGAGGCGGACATGGAGCCCGGTATTTCATCGACCACTCGCCAGTTCCACTCGAGAAGATCGTGGCTGATATAACTTTCGAGATGCTGGGACGTCCGGATGCCAAAGTTCCGGCGAACACTCTTTGGCTTACTGGTTACGAACGTTCGACGCTCGGGCCTGAACTTGCACGCCAGGGTGCGCGCTTAGTTGCCGATCCACACCCCGAACAAAACTTCTTCCAACGCTCCGACAATTACACACTTGCACTGCGCGGAGTCGTGGCCCACACCGTTTCAAGCTTCGGTCTACACACCGATTACCACCGCGTGACCGACGATCTAAGCAAGATTGATTTTCAATTCATGACGCGCTCAATCGATTCTATGATCGCGCCGGTTCGTTGGCTGGCAAATTCGAGTTTTCGTCCGGCGTGGTTGCCGGGGCAAAAACCGGTGCGCAATTGAGCGAGCCGAACGGTACCGGAGCGAAGTGACCGGATGCTACACTCAACGATATGAAGTTAAAATCGCTGGAGGCCACTAGTTTCATATTCCTCTTCACCTTCCTAAGTCTGTCGAGCACACTCTTCGCCCAGAATCCACCTCCATCGGCTTCACAGAATCAGGAAAGCAAATCATCCTCTGACGGAGCGGCCAGCTACCTCCGCAACTATGTCCTCGTGACTCAGGACGAGAAGCCAGTGCATCTCTACGAAGACTTACTTAAGGGCAAGATCGTGCTGATTAATTTTTTCTTCACCACCTGTCAGGGTATATGCCCTCGAATGACAGCGAATCTGGCGAAAGTGCAGGGGTTGCTCAGTGATCATGTTGGCAGGGAGGTCTTGATGATCTCGATTAGTGTTGATCCAGTGACCGACACTCCTCAAGCTCTCAAGAAATATTCCGAGCGTTTTAAAGCTCAGCCGGGCTGGTACTTTCTCACTGGCAAGAAAGAAAACGTAGATTTGGTTCGGTCCAAGTTTGGGACTTACGTCGAAGACAAACAAGCGCACACCAGCCTACTTATCATCGGCAACGTAGCGACTGGTGAATGGATGAAGGCAAATGCCATGTTGAATCCCACGGAGATTGCCAGTGCTGTGATAAAGCTACTTGATTCCAAAAAGAAATAGCTGTGAAGTATGGGGTTTCGTAGTCACAAAGGTTGGCACTGGCTAAAATTTTGATTCTCTAGAGCATGAAACCTCGTTTCTTCAGGACCCAATCAGAATTTCGCAAATGGCTCGAGAGGAACCACGCTAAAGAAACGGAGTTGCTGGTCGGCTTTTATAAGAAAGGAAGCGGTAAGGCGAGCCTGACTTATCCGGAAGCATTGGATGAAGCGTTGTGCTACGGATGGATCGATGGCGTCCGGCGCAGTTTTGGTGATGATAGTTATACGATCCGTTTTACTCCGCGCAAAGCAAAGAGCATTTGGAGCAACGTCAACGTTCGCCACGTTGAGAGATTAAAGAAAGAAGGCCGCATGGCGCCTGCGGGTCTCAAGGCCTATGAGCTAAAAGATCCAAAGAAGACGGGAATCTACGCTTTCGAGAATAGGCCGCGTGAACTCTCGCCTGCATATGAAAAGAAGTTTCGCGCCAACAAAGAGGCGTGGGAGTTTTTTGAAAAGCAGCCGCCCGGTTATAAACGCTTGATGACCTATCGCGTGATGGAGGCGAAGCAGGAAGAGACCAGGCAGAGAAGATTGGCCCAACTGATCGAGGCGTCAGCTAAAGGTGTAAGGTACGGCATCCTCGGTGAAAAACCGAAGAAGTCTTAACAGGATTCAGAATTGCAGGATTCCAGAATTCATAACCTTCGGGTGTCGATTCGTCACCTCTTCGTTACAGTGAAATCCTGAAATCTTGTAATCCTGTCAAGACCGAGCCCACCGGTAGTAAACTATTCGAAACCCGATGCAATCCCGAATGCCTGTCATTTTTGTCGGCCATGGTAATCCGCTAAATGCGCTTGAGACGAATAACTACACCCAAGCCTGGAAATCCATAGGCCAGACGATCCGAAAACCGAAAGCAATTCTCGCAGTGTCGGCTCATTGGTACATCCCTGGCACTTTTGTCACGGCCATGGGATGGCCACAAACAATTCATGACTTTGGTGGCTTCCCGGCTGAGCTTTATCAAATCAAATACAACGCGCCGGGAAGTCCCGAACTTGCCGGGCGAGTTAAAGAGTTGCTCTCACCAATATCGGTGGGCCTCGATCATAGTTGGGGACTCGATCACGGAACCTGGTCAGTGCTGGTCCATATGTTTCCCGAAGCA
>DATJKB010000670.1:0-7773 GCA_035491875.1 Pyrinomonadaceae bacterium
CCTCCGTCGAGGATTTCCATGGCATTCACAAACCCCTGCCCTTCCTCGCCAAGCAGGTTATCGGCGGGCACAAAGCAATCCTCAAACACAACGCTCGCGGTTTCCGAAGCACGCAGGCCGAGTTTGTTTTCCTTCTTTGACGGTGAGAAGCCTTTCATTCCCTTCTCAAATACAAACGCAGAGATCCCTTTGCTGCTCTTCGAGCGGTCGGTTACTGCCATAGCGACGCACGTGTCAGCATGGATTGCATGCGTTATGAAGTTTTTCGAGCCGTTGACGATCCAGCCGCCATCACTGCGAACCGCTGTGGTCTTAGTGCCGGACGCATCCGAACCCGCACTCGGTTCAGTTAGGCCCCAGGCACCTAAGTGTTTCCCGCTCGCTAAAGGAGCAAGAAACTTCTGCTTCTGTTCTTCCGTGCCGAATTGATAGATGTGATTGGAGCACAGCGAATTGTGAGCAGCCACCGAGATCCCCACTGATCCGTCGACGCGCGACAACTCTTCGATTATCGTCGCGTATTCGACATAACCCATTCCCGCGCCGCCATACTCTTCCGGAAAAAGCACGCCGAGTAAACCCAGCTCTGCAAGTCCGGGCTGAAGCTCGACGGGAAAGTGCTGCGACTCGTCCCACTCCATGACATGTGGCGCGATTTCAGACTCCGCAAACTCGCGCACGCTCATTTTTACCTGTTGTTGTTCTTCGGTTAATTCAAACTCCATAAGTGAATTCTAACCTTATTGGATAGGAATACAGAATTGAGGACAGGAGAGTGAGCTTAGGTTCTTAGCATTAGCGTCGGGCCGGCTTCGCCCTCCCTCGTGGTCTTGTAGGCCGGTCGTTTCTTTTTTTCATTAGCCGCTTCACTTCAGTTTCAGACAGGAGGCGCCAGTAGCCGGTCTTGAGTTTCTCATCAACCAAAAAGCCGATTTGAACCCGTCGCAACTTCAAAACGGAATAACCGATTAGATCAAACATGCGCCGGATCTGTTGATTCCGTCCCTGGTGCAACGAAATCTCAAACCATGAGTTAGTTGATGTTTCGTTGAGCAGTTTGATTTTTGCCGGAGCCGTACGTGTGCCGTCGTCAAGCACAACGCCACGCCTGAGTCGATCAATCGCAGCTTCAGGAGGCACACCTTTTACTTTCGCTTCGTAAACCTTTTCCACACGATTGCGCGCGGCAGTGACGAAGTTGGTGAAGTCGCCGTCATTGGTTAGGAGCAAGAGTCCTTCGGTGTTGAAGTCGAGACGACCTACTGGATAGATGCGTCCGAGTGAAGGCGGTAGGAGTTCTGTTACTAACGGCCGGCCATCTGGATCAGAAACACTCGAGAGATATCCACGTGGCTTATTTAGCAACACGTAGACTTTCTGCTGGCCACTCAGGAGTGGATTAATAAGTTTGCCGTTTACTTTGATGTGATCTTTGGCGGGATCTGCTTTCGTGCCTAGTTCAGTTACCACCGCGCCGTTGATGGTCACTTTGCCGGATGTGATCAACTCTTCGGCGTGGCGTCGAGAGGCGATGC
This sequence comes from Pyrinomonadaceae bacterium, assembly GCA_035491875.1. Taxonomy (GTDB): domain Bacteria; phylum Acidobacteriota; class Blastocatellia; order Pyrinomonadales; family Pyrinomonadaceae; genus PSRF01. The sequence goes on from DATJKB010000670.1 coordinate 1,536, forward strand.
CGGCGGCGGCGATGAGCTTTTGTAGACGTTCCGGCATAACTAAAAGGTTGAACAGTGCAGTTGGGAAGGGGGCAAGCGGCCAATACGATCAACTCACGAAGGCGACAATGAGCGCGCCCCCGCTCCAACTCTCAATTCCTCTCAAGCGGCGATGTAATTGTAACTTTAGCGGGGGCGCGCTCGATGCTACGTCTGTGAGATGAGTCCAATGACCGCTTGCCCCCTTCCCAACGGCGCTATTCAACCTTGGACATCAACTGCCGCCGCTCAAATCATGAAAGTCTTCAACACTCGGCAATTCCGATAAATCCTTCAACCCGAACTGCAACAAGAAGTCTTTCGATGTGCCATACATCATCGGTCGGCCCACAGTTTCTTTCCTGCCCTTGGCAACGATCAACTTCTTATCAAGCAGTGTCTTGATCGCTGAAGGCGATTGCACTCCACGTATCTCCAGGATCTCCGGAACAGTAATGGGCTGGCGATATGCAATCACCGCAAGAGTTTCTAATGATGCGATCGTTAGCTTTGCACTGGGCCGTGTCCGCAAAAACGTGCGCACGTGTTCGTGATATTCCGCTCGTGTCGCAAACTGCCAGCCGCCGGCAACTTCGCGCAACTGCAGACCGCCGTTTCGACTGTTGAACTCATCGGCAAGCGCCTTAACGGTCCGCTCAATCGCCTCCTTGTCTTGTTCCTTTAGAACGGCACCGATTACTTTGGTCGTGAGCGGTTCATCCGAGACGAAGATTAGAGATTCAATTATGGCAGCACGCTCCGCGTCAGTCTTGGGCGCCGCCAACTCAACTTCAGACTCAGTCTCCTGCGCGCCTTCGGTATCTGTCGCTTCAGCTTCAGCTACCATCGCAGCTAACTCACGACTGGCCTCTTCGTTGAGCGCAACCTCATCGAGCGCGTCGTCCGTCACCGAATTGTTTTTATTATCTTGATCAGCCATATCTCAAACTAGTGGGTCACAGTCAGTACGACCTTGTAGTATTCAGTACCGTTCGCGGTAGCGGATGGCCAAGAGTCAAGCACCATTCTTCCGTGTTGGCCCGGTCATCCAATAGAGAGAGAGTAGCGGCATCTTGAGTCTAGCCATCCGCTACCGCGAATGGTACTGAATAGCACCCACCCGCTACCGCGAGGTGGTACTGACCTCATTTCAAGCCCCTACCCGCGCAATGATGTCGCCAAACGTCTCGCGCTGAAATAGTCTTATCTCTGTGGTGCGCACCAGTTCGAGAACGGAAAGAAAAGCGAGCACCAACTCCCGACGCGACTTCGCCCGTTCAAAGAACACGCGAAGATTCAGTTCGGTGGCAGACATCACCATGTTTCTAAGACGTTCGAGCATCTCCGCCATCGAGATTTCTTCGCGTTCAATCTCCAGCAGTACCTCTTCTTTGTGTCGAGCGAGGATAACCTGAAATACCTTCAACAAATCAAAGACGCCAACCGAAACTTCCGGATTGTTTTTGTCCGTCTCAATTTCAGCGCGTTTGAAGACTGCTTGCTCGAGGGTGGCGCGTGACCAAAGCATCTCCGCGGCGGCTTTGTATTTTTGATACTCGAGAAGTTGATTAACGAGATCGGTACGCGGATCTTCTTCTTCAGCGGTCGGCGCGAGCGGGTCTCGCGGCAGCAGCATTTTGGTTTTAAGTTCGATCAGGGTTGCGGCCATTACGAGAAAATCGCCGGCAACTGCAATGTCGAGTTCCTGCATCACCCGCAGGTAGCGCAAGTATTCGTCAGTAATCCGAGCAACAGGAATGTCGTAGATACTCACCTGCTCCTGGCGGATGAGATGGAGCAGCAAATCCAGTGGGCCTTCAAATTCGCCGAGGAGTATCTTCAGATCATCGGTCAGATCATCAGAAACGATCTGAGGAACTGCTCCTGCCACGTTGAGCGGGGTTGTTTGCCCTTCCACTGATTCCTTCGCTGTCTCAGGTGTCTCGTCCATGGTCATGCTGAATGCCGCGTGCCTCTCAGTCCGGTTCGTGCGAAAACTTCATTGAGTGTTGCTTTGGCAATGTTTCGCGCTTTATCGCGACCGAGCGTGAGTATTTCATCCAGGCGCTCATTTGAGATCTCACGTAAACTTTGTTGGATCGGACGTAAGAATTCGACAGTTACCTCCGCTAGATCCCCTTTGAGTTGCGCATAACCTTTACCGGCAAAGCGTTCTTCAACCTGCTCAGTTGAATGCCCGGTAATTAGATGAAATATCTCGAGCAAATTCGTAATCGCTGGTCGTTCAGGATCAAATCGGATTTCCGTTCCTGAATCGGTTACAGCCCGTTTGAACTTTCGCTGAATTGTTTCCGCGTCGTCCATTAACATCACGCAACCATTCGGATCGTCATCAGACTTCGACATCTTCTTTGAGGGATCCGATAGCGACATGATTCGTGCGCCGACTTTCGGAATATAAGGATCGGGGACCTTGAAAGTCTGACCGTAATCACGGTTGAAGCGAATCGCAATATCGCGGGTCAACTCAAGATGTTGCTTCTGGTCATCACCGACTGGCACAAGATCTGTTTGATACAGAAGGATATCAGAGGCCATCAACACTGGATAATCAAACAGGCCAACCGACACATTTTCCTCTTGTTGCTTGCGCGCCTTGTCTTTGAACTGTGTCATGCGCTCGAGCTCTCCCATACGCGCAACACAATTCAAAACCCACGTTAGCTCGGCGTGTTCTGGTACGTCTGATTGAACAAAGATGGTGGAGACATTTGGATCGATCCCGACTGCCACGTAGATACGAGCGAGTTCCCTGGTCTTTCCTTCAAGCAGCTTAGGATCTTGAGGGATGGTTATGGCGTGAAGATTCACGATACAAAAGAAGCTTTCGTATTCGTGTTGCAGCTTAACCCAATTTCGCAGAGCGCCGAGATAGTTTCCGAGATGAACGTTTCCAGTTGGTTGCGCGCCGCTGAAAATTCTCTTAGCCATTAGGGATTCGCCCACTAAAGATAAAGCAGGAACACTACAACGCGCACGACTGGTCTAAAAATCACGTCAAGAATTCCGATCTGCATTACAACCAGCAAAATCAGAAACCCAAATCGTTCTAACGCCTCCAAGGCTGGCTTCATGCTGTCGGGCAAAAGAGTCCACAGTACTTTGCTGCCGTCCAACGGCGGTATGGGCAAAAGGTTGAACACCGCCAGCGACACATTCAAAAGCAACATCTGCGTGAGTAACATCCAAAGCGGCTCACTGAGACCGGACAGCTGCGTTGTGAAGATACCGGCGCGCATCAGAACCTTTAGTGTGATCAGCGCGATACTGGCGATTGTTAAATTGGCGAGGATGCCGGCAATCGACACCATCACGTTTGCCAGATCCTTGTTACGCCAACGCAACGGGTTGACTGGCGTGGGTTTGCCCCATCCAATTAAGGGGATGTTGACGCCGGGTCCGCTCATGTGCCCGATCACAAAACCGGCTATGGGAATCAACAAGGTACCGATGGGATCGGTGTGAGCGACTGGATTGAGAGTGATTCTGCCCAGGAGTCGGGCGGTGTCGTCGCCGAACTTGTACGACATCCACGCGTGGGCCGCTTCGTGCGCTGAGATCGCCAGCAGCAGTACGACCATGTAAATAACTAATTGTGGAATTAGATCAGCGCCCAAACAGTTACTCGCGATTAAATTGTTGACGGACCAATTAGAATGGTCAACTTAGCATAGTAAATCGTGAATCGTAAATCGTGAATAGTGAAGCGAAGAGCTAAGCGCGAAGAGCAAGGTCTTTTCCTCTCTCTTTGCTCTTTGCCCTTGGCTCTTCGCTTCACTATTCACGATTTCACGATTTCACGAAACCAACGCCCCCTTAATCCCCATCGGCAGACTATACACAGAATCAATTGACGCCAATACCAGGTCGCCGGTTCCACTGAATGCCAGTCCTACAAGGTTAACCGCTGCAACGACGATCTCTGCGTCGCCGCCAGGTGTGATGCGAACCACACCTCGCCGCCCACGAAACGAAGCTGTCACGTACAGATTGCCGTCTCGATCAAATGCCAGGCCCTGCGGCCGGCCCAACCCCTTAAAGAAGACTTGAGCCTCGCCGTCGCGATCGATTCTCCAAATGCAATCGAAGCTTGTGACCGTCGGTCCTGTTACGTAAAGATGTTCATCGGGCCCGAACGCCAGATGATAGGCCGACACAGAAGGCTCCATCTCTGCCCAGGTTTTCTCCTCACCGATTTCGTTGACGCGATAAATCGTGCCGTTGCGATCACCGACGTACATCTCTCCGTTTGAGTCGAAAGCAATTCCAGTAGCAACACCGAGATTACGCGCAAACTCAACTGCCTCCTTGAACGGTGTCACTCTGTAAACAACACCGTCGAGACGGCTCGTCACAAACATCTGACCGTCACTCGAGAACGCGATGCCGGTTGGATTTGTGATGTCGCCGCTGAACTCCGAAACCTCGCCACCAACATCAATACGAAAGATTGTGATCGGGAGTTGCTCACCGCGCGAGCCGGAGCGTGTTACGAACAGCGCACCGTCATCAGGATCAAAAGCTGGATTGGACACTGGGTGAAGGTCGCTGGCTAGCCTTTTAGCAACTGTGAACTGCGCAGCGTCACTGCGGTCAAGCCCACTTTGTAATTGAACCTCAACTGGTCCACCGGATCGTGTTTCGGGAACGATTGCTAAAATGCGATTTGGACTGAGAGCTACGATCGGAGCAACAGTGTCGCCGAACCAAACAGCGCACATTGCAGGATCTGACGTGTCGAAGGCGACGCAGTTGATGACGACTTCGCCGCCGGGAACCCCAAACGCTGGATTGATTGAGAGGATTTTACCTGTTGGCATCTAAATTTCAGATTCTCGATTGAATACTGGCTGATAATCACCTTGGTTTATGACGCCAAAGAAGAATCGGCAATCGGCAGTTCAACGAATCGGCTCATAATACGCTGGCCTAGAATCGATGTCTAATTAGCCTTTTCCACGGGATTTCCGGTGTTGAGCATGTGTTATAATCCGTGCCTGTCGAACAGATGGTTAAGGGTTGACTGACCACGCCGTTCGTTTTCAGTCAACGGAACCAAGACAACTGATGCTCAAGCGACTCAGCGACACAAGATCGCAGAGCGATATTCTTAGAAGCCCGCCAGCGTCCGAAATCACCGCTCGCAACACTGCATCTGTAACTTCGCGACAAGCACCGTGTCGTGAGGGTTTCTCTGCGCTCGCGCCAGATGTGGATCGATCACTGGGAGGAATTAGCCATCACCACAGCATTAGGTAACACCTTGGGGTTGAAACCGAATCAACTTCGTCGCATCGAAAAGCTTTACACTCGGCGTATACCCCCAACTCAGATCGTTACTCCAGAGCTTGCGCGCCAGCTAAGCGAACTCTCACACGAGACTCGCCGGCAGATTGGCGTGCTCGTTGATCGTAAAGGTCATGTGCAATACGTCATGGTTGGCGACAATCGCAGGATTGAGTTGCCAGACTTCAAACGTGTGCGCGTTGCAACCGGTCGGTTTCGTGGGCTGCGTTGCGTTCACACGCATCTGCGCGGCGAGCAACTAACACAAGACGACCTTACGGACCTCGCCCTGTTGCGATTGGATCTAATGGCGGCGATTGATGTCGACGCACAAACCGGCTTGCCGGGCATGGTTCGAGCAGCGCATTTGCTGCCACTTCATGCCGGCGATCTCGATAACGCAACCGCGCCTGACGTCTACGGTTTTTTAGAGCCAAAGCTTGCCGCGCATTTGGATCTCGATTTTCTATCGCTGATTAATTCGCTTGAAGATGAAATGGCTCGCAACCGTCGCACGGCGCGCCGCGCAGAGGTGCGAGAGCGCACCATCCTTGTCGGCGTTGCGACTGGAGCAATTGCAGACGCTGAAGAATCAATGGCGGAGCTTGCAGAGCTGGCAGCATCCGCTGGTGTCGTCGTCCAGGACAAGATCATCCAGCGCCGTCAGGCTATTGATCCGCGCACGGTCCTCGGCAAGGGCAAGCTCGACGAACTGTTGATTCGCAGTCTTCAGTTGGGAGCTGATTTGCTTGTTTTCGATCGAGAACTCTCTCCAGCCCAGGTTCGATCACTTTCAGAAGCGACGGATTTGAAAGTTATCGACCGTTCACAATTGATTCTGGACATCTTCGCGCAACGCGCGCAGTCGAAAGAAGGAAAGATTCAAGTCGAATTGGCCCAGTTGAAATACCTA
>DATJKB010000671.1:0-5669 GCA_035491875.1 Pyrinomonadaceae bacterium
CTGTTCCTGCCGCTGTCTGTGTAATCTGTGGATTCTCTTCACTCAGAAATGATCACCGGTTGCTCCGTCAGGCGTTTCTCGAGATAACTAGTAAGGCGTTCACGGTCCGGCTCGGCGATCTGGTGGATGCTGACGCCGACCACCCACTTTTTCCGACCCTCTTCGCCGGTGCGTTCTGACGTTACGATTTTGACTACAGCCTCTATCGGTCCTTCCGGCAAATCAATTCGGACGAATAGAAGACGTCCTCTAGTTGACAGGTCGCCTTCGCTGAAGCGCGTGCCGACAAGCGACAGCTGCATACCAAACTCGCCGACAAGTTCGCAGTGACCTCTTGAGGGTTGAGAATAGGAAACTTTGCCGGCCTGCACGTTTCCATCGATTAGAGATATTTCACTCGGCAAGTGGGCGTAAAAGCGTGGTCCACGGCGGCGATTGTGAGCCTGCTTGGGTTGTTCCGAAGGAGCGCGCTTCTGTCCGCCCAGCAGGTCAAACCTCTTGAATACAAGGCCACAGTTGTTACAGAGGAGCTTATGCAGGCCAACCATCCGCAGAAGTAGGATGGTGTCATCGTAGTCTCGTTGAATGCGCTCGCTTTTACATCGTGGACACTCCATGAACTCATTCTAACAATTGCGGGCGTCCGGACGATACCAGGTGGTCCAGTGACGAGCGGCGGAGGAACAACAAGCTACTGCTCGGGCCCATCGATCGTCTGAACAACGTCAGCATCGATCATGGTGGTTGAAATTAGCGACGGCTCTGTCAGTTTCTTCGATTTTGTGACGAGGGAGTTTTCCACTTCGAGAATCTTGTGAGTTGTTTGCACAACGGTATCGGGATTCAAAGAGATCGAAGATATCCCTTTCTGCACTAGAAACTCTGCAAACTCCGGATAATCAGAAGGCGCCTGACCACAGATGCCGATCTTTTTGCCCGCCCGTTGCGCGGCCTCAATCGCCAAGGTAACCATACGCTCAACCGCGCCATCTCTTTCATCGAAAAGGTGCGCGACCATCTCTGAATCGCGATCTAGTCCGAGCGTGAGTTGCGTCAGGTCGTTTGAGCCAATCGAATACCCATCGAACACGCGCAGGAATTCATCGGCGTAAATGACGTTGGCCGGCAGTTCGCACATCGCGTAAATCTCCAGATCGTGTTCGCCTTGTTTCAGACCAAACTCTGTCATCAAAGTCACAACGCGCTCGGCCTCAGCAATCGTGCGGCAAAACGGGATCATCGCTTTAACATTGATAAGACCCATATCCTCGCGAACACGTTGCAGGGCCAAACACTCCAGGTGGAATCCTTCGCGGTAACGCTCGTCGTAATATCGCGACGCGCCGCGGAATCCAAGCATGGGATTCTCTTCGACGGGTTCGAATTCGTGACCACCAATCAGCATCGCGTATTCATTCGACTTGAAGTCAGACATTCTCACGATTACCGGTTTTGGGTAGAACGCTGCCGCAATGCGGCCGATACCTTCGGCGAGACGTCTGACGAAGAAGTCGCGGGGATCTTCCTCACCGATCCGTCGTGCGATCTCTTTAACATCTTCGGGCTTTTTTAGATGCGGATAACGAACCAGGGCCATCGGATGGATGCCGATGTGGTTGTTAATGATGAATTCCAATCGCGCGAGGCCGACACCGTCGTTCGGTAAGGACGCCACCGCAAAGGCGTGATCCGGATCACCGACGTTCATCATCACCTGCGTCCTGGGCCGCTCCTCATTCCCAATCGCCCGGCGGTCTACGGCAAACTCAATCTCGCCTTCATAAATGTTTCCGTGCGCACCCTCAGCACACGAAACAGTTACTTGCGTCCCGGTTTTGAGAACCGACGTGGCGTTGCCGGTGCCGACGATACATGGCAAGCCAAGCTCACGACTGATGATTGCGCTGTGACACGTTCGGCCACCGCGATCTGTGACTATTGCTGCGGCCTTCTTCATGATCGGTTCCCACGCAGGGTCAGTCATCGAAGTTACGAGCACGTCTCCGGCTTGAAACTGCGCAAGTTGATCCGGATCCGCCAGCACGGAAACACGGCCCTGGCTGATCTTCTCTCCAACCGCAATTCCGGAGACGAGCGGCGCACCGTGCTCTCCGGTTAGTTTGTAGCTTTCGACGTACGGCTGGTGATTGATCGAATGCACCGTCTCCGGTCGTGCCTGAAGAATGAACAGCTCACCCGTGTATCCATCCTTGGCCCATTCGATATCCATCGGTGTGGGTTTGTGGGCAAGATCCGAATAGTGGTCTTCGATGATAGTGGCCCAACGTGCTAACTCCAGAACTTCATAGTCGCTGAGGCAAGAGCGCAGACGTTGCGCTTCGACGACTTCACGGGTGCGGGTGCCGCGGCCATCGAGACCGTAGACCATCTTCACTTCTTTCGTGCCGATGCGGCGGCTTACGATCGGACGTGCGCCGGTTTTCAGAGTGGGCTTGAAGACGATCCATTCGTCGGGAGTAGCCATTCCTTGAACAATGGCTTCACCCAATCCCCACGCGCCGTTGATTACCACGACATCGCGGAAACCGGATTCAGTATCGAGCGTAAACATGACGCCCGAGCACGCAAGGTCCGAACGAACCATCGGCTGAACACCGATCGACAGTGCGACTTCAAAATGATCGAACCCCCGCGCGGCCCTGTAGGAGATCGCGCGGTCGGTCCAAAGAGACGCAAAACAGCGGTGGCACGCTTCAATGAGAGCCTCCTCGCCACGGACGTTGAGAATCGTGTCTTGCTGGCCGGCGAATGATGCTTCAGGCAGATCTTCAGCGGTCGCCGAGGAACGAACAGCGACTTCGGGCGTCCGACCCAGTCGTTCACAGAGCCGGCGATAACTTCCGATAATCGCGTCATGGACACCCTTTGGCAGCGGCGTATCGAGCATTAGAGCTCGTGCTTCGCGTCCTGCCTCGTTGAGCGCGCGAATGTCGTTATGGTCCAGACCGCGCATCAACTCGCGGAGGCGTTTACCGAGGTTGTCAGTTTCGAGAAGGAGACGATATGCCTCACTGGTCGTGGCAAATCCGTCGACTGCCCTTACGCCACGTGGCGATAACGAGCGAAACAGTTCGCCCAGGCTGGCACATTTGCCACCCACCAAAGCCACGTCGCCGGAGCCGACCTGGTTGAGATCAAGCACGAAAGGTTTAGACGCTTTTGGCATGTGGTCTCCTTTAAAACGATCAGCAACTTAGAGGTATATTCCCGAAATGCTGTTCTTAATTCGTGTCGGCCTGCGACGACCGAAGAACGATTGTCTTTTATTAAAGAATACTGTTGATTCGGGGGAATTTTCACTTTTTTAAGCGTTTTTTCAGAAGCGACAGAAGCCGCGTGGCTCGTCTGTACAAAATCGACGAGCGCTCTGCTAGTATGACGGCGCATTTCTTCAATCTGTGAGCACGTTACTTCACAGCTATTCTTCCAGAATCAGGAGAGCTTAATCGTATGGGTCACGAGTTACGGACTGAGCGTGAGTTGTCTTTGGATTTCTTGCGAGTCTGCGAGGCGGCTGCGATTGCCGCTGCCAGGACGATGGGGCAGGGCGATCGGAAGTATTCGGACCATGTGGCGGTTGAAGCCATGCGCGAAGTTATGGACACAGTGCCGATGCGCGGACGAGTCGTTATCGGAGAGGGTGAACGCGACGAAGCTCCAATGCTTTACATCGGCGAGGAAGTGGGCGGCGGCTTCGGTGTCGGTGACGAAATTGCTGAGTCCTGCCCGGAAGTCGATATCGCTGTGGATCCACTGGAAGGAACGAATCTCTGTGCGCTTGGTGCGAACAACGCGATAGCCGTACTGGCTGCGGCAGAGCGCGGGGGCTTGCTCAATGCCCCTGACATTTACATGGACAAGATTGTTGTCGGGCCATCGTCGCGCGGTGTGGTCGACATTGATGCACCAGTAAAAGACAACTTGAAGAACGTCGCGCGCAGACTGGGCCGTGATATCGAAGACCTGACAGTGATTGTGCTCGATCGTTCACGTCATAAGAAACTGATTGCAGACGTGAGAGAAGCTGGCGCGCGTATTCGTTTGATTTCCGACGGTGACCTATCTGCCGGGATCTCGGCCGCTGTTGCCGGGACAAACATTCACGCGTTGATGGGAATTGGCGGTGCGCCGGAAGGCGTGATTACGGCAGCTGCAATGAAGTGTTTGAATGGAGAGATTCAGGCCCGTTTGGTTTTTGATCCCGACAAGCTTGGGGTTGATAAAGACAAAGTGCCGGCGAGAGACGAAGTGATGGCACGTTTGAATGAAATGGGGATCCGCGATCCAAATAAGGTTTATGACACCGACGATCTGGCGCCGGGCAAGAAGATCATCTTCGCGGCTACGGGTGTGACGGACGGCGCGTTACTGAAGGGCGTGCGTTTCTTTGGATCGGGCAAGCGAACTCATTCTCTGGTTATGACAACCGAGTCGAGGCACATTCGTTTTGTTGACACGCTGCACATTGAAGGTGGCCCGGATACGGTGATCAGGTTTTAATTGGTAATGCCACAACCAGCGACAGAGTATTTCCCTCAGAGTATTTCAGGCAATAGACCACGAATCTGGTGGTTGGTACTAACGTTCGGTGTATTGCTGTTTGTTTCGCTGATAATCGCAGCGCCATTCCTTGCGGCGAGTGGACATACTGCTTCCGCAACCAACATCTATCACGCGTTCGGTTTTCTTTGTCACCAGCGGCCGGAACGTTCCTTCTTCATCGACGGACACAAACTCGCAGTCTGCTCTCGCTGTACCGGGCTGTACTTCGGTGCGTCTCTTACGTTGCTGTTTTATCCGTTACTCAGATCCCTGCGTGCGGCACATCCACCTCATCGCCGATGGCTGATCCTCGCCGCGATTCCGATCTTCGTCGATTTCTTACTGACCTTTGTTGGCGTTTGGGAAAACACGCATACGACAAGGTTCGTCACCGCCTTTCTACTCGGTTCAGTTACTGTGTTCTATGTAGTGCCCGGAGTTGTTGAATTGAGTTTGCGGAGTTGGAGGCGGCAAGTTTTGGCACAACCAGAAGTCGCACCAGGCGTCGCACCAGTCGGGGCGAATTCCATCCGTGTCGGGCCAAGTGATTACAGCGCACCTGAGCGACGAATCTGATAGCTTTGCCATTCGGAAATACCCCCGACGGCAGTCGGGGGTTCGTTCAAGTTCGACCTACAGCTGCGACCCTCCGACACTCGACGCGCCGCGAATGAACTAGAACAACAAAAACCAACTGAATGCGCGGCGCGTTAAGTTTTTTATCTCTTGGTGTAGGTCGGACCTGAACGATCCCCCGACTGCCGTCGGGGGTATTCCCGCGATCTGAAAATCCCCCGATTGCCGTCAGCGGGTATTCATGCGATCTGAAGCATCCCTAACTGCCGTTAGGGGTATTTGCCGCGGCGTGACGGTACTACTGTTTTGCGCTAGAATCTCTGCCGCACTTTTTGGCGCCGTCCGGCCTCGAGTCTGACGGCGTTTAGGATGTAAGGGCCGAAAAAGTTAAACATCGGCCGCGTTTTTCCCGTAAGTCGCAATTATGTTTTTGCAGACCCAGCCCGCTCCCGCCGCAACGCCCTGGCCAACTCCAATCGGACCGAGTCCAGACACCGTTTTCGAAACCTATTTTCACGATCTGGTTAATA
>DATJKB010000672.1:0-5426 GCA_035491875.1 Pyrinomonadaceae bacterium
TATCACCGCAGCTTCGGACGCCAAACGTACAGCAATCAGACGTAAAAAGATCGGATTCGTCTTCCAACGCTTCAATCTTTTCCCAACATTGACCGCTGACGGAAATCTCCGACTAGCGGAGCGGATACATGGCAACGGCGGCGGTGATCCGAATCGACGGCGTGAGGTGCTTCGCCTGCTGGGATTGGAGGATAAGCTGCATCACAAACCTCTTGAACTTTCCGGAGGAGAGCAGCAAAGGGTGGCTCTGGCACGCGCAGTAGTCACTCGTCCGGCCATTGTTTTGGCTGACGAACCGACCGGAAACCTCGATTCTGAGAACTCGACTCTGGTGCTAAATATGTTTCAGGAGTTGAATTACAGGTTCAACCAGACGATAGTGATGATCACGCACAACCCCGAGGCCGCCGCAATGTGCAAGCGAATCGTACACATGCGGGACGGCCACATTGTGGAGCATTCTCCGGGTGTCAGACTGTGAAAAATCGTTTACAGGTCCTTAATCAACACGTTAGAATCAAATCGACCCGCCAGCCACGGTTCCAGTGGCTGCCAACTTGCTAGCTACGAGAAGTGCGAGTCCTGCTTACCACACTGAAGAAGATTTTCTTCTGGAATTACGCAAGGAACACCTGGCAATGGGATCTATTATGTGTGGTTTGTCTTGTATTTATCTTCTTGACGCCAAAAGGCTGGTTTGACAATGGCGAACGACCGCAGGCAATCGCGCATCAAAACGCCGTTGCCAGGACGATCGTTTTGATGCCCGAAGTTGTTGCCAGTGAAGCAGATACGTCGAAGATCGAGCAACAGGTTAGGGTGATGACGGGTCGTTCCGATGCAAAGGTTTTGAGGGTTCGAAAGGTAGTTGACGACGATGGTAGGACCCTAGGGTTTGAGGTTGACATACAGTAGTCTTTCCCTATAATTGCTCGGTTTTTTGAGAACCGGAGAAGAAGGGAAACAATGATCGCAGGAGTTTTTATGAAGAGATTTATGCCCGTGAGCGTGATGGTGCTTTTCATGCTTGTCTCGCTCACGATCGTTGCCCCGAAAAATGCGAACGGCCAGGGCGCTGGTTTGGTGAGTTCTGTGCTCTCGCGCCTGGAGAAGAATCGGCAAACGCTGAAGACGCTTCGCGCCGGCATCAGTATGGAGAAATACAACTCTCAGCTACGCGAGTCGGATAAATTTCAGGGCGTCGTCATTTATGTTCCCGGATCCGGCCGGCAGGCCTCAGTCCGAATTGACTGGACCAGGCCGCGCCAAGAGATCCTTGCGGTGAACAATGGTCGTTACACGATATACCGACCAACTCAGAAGATTGTTTATACCGGCAATTCTAACAGCAGAACTAACAAGGCCGGCGGTATTCTCGAAATGATGTATATGACCCGCCAACAGCTGGAAGCTCGGTTTGAGCCTGTAAAAGATGTGCGCGAGGAAACGTTGTGGGGTGGCGTAAGCACGATTCACCTGACACTCGTGCCAAAGGGAAATTCCAGCTACAAGTATGCCGAGATTTGGATCGACTCCAGCGGCATGCCCGTGCAGACGAAGGTTGTTGAGAAGAACGACGATTCAACGACGATGCGTCTGACGGGCCTTGAGAAGAACATCAAGATCAATTCTGACGACTTCAACGTTAAGTATGAAGGCGACGTGAAAATCGTTAAGAGCTAACGAGTTCAGCAAACTGACAGCCACGAGGGCTCTGTCTAACAACAGGGCCCTTTGCTTTTGGAGTGCGGTGACTTGTCACCGCTTTGGTTCTGCGGCGAATTGCCGGCGCAAAAGCGGCGACAAGTCGCCGCACTCCAAAACTGGTCCACTTGCGTTCTTGTTTCTTGTTTAATATTCTTCGGGTCGATTTGGCGAGTGAGTATCTGGACCTGACTATCAATGCGGACGTCTAATTTTTTAAAGCTTAAACTGCGCGAAGCCAGCTTCATCAGTCGCGCTTTGTTGTCGAGTCGACATCCGGTGCTGGCACACCTGATCCCGATGCGACGTTGCAATCTGGCTTGCGGTTATTGCAACGAATACGACCACACTTCCAAGCCGATCGATCTAGAAATAGTCAATTCACGACTCGACAAGCTCGCCGATCTCGGCACTTCGATCGTTACGATCTCCGGTGGTGAACCGATGATGCATCCAGAGTTGGACGACATCATTCACCACATCCGCTTCCGTGGCATGATCGCGGGTTTGATTTCCAACGGCTACTACTTCACGCCCGAACGTATCAAACGGCTAAACAAAGCCGGTCTCGAGTATCTCCAGATCAGTATTGATAATGTCGAGCCCGATGAGGTGTCGCGCAAGAGTCTGCGCGTGTTGGATAAGAAGCTGCGCTCCTTATCCGAATATGCGGAGTTTCACGTAAACATCAATTCCGTTATCGGTGGTGGAATAAAGAATCCGGAAGACGCGTTGACCGTTGCAAAGCGCGCCACTGAACTCGGGTTCTCCACAACAGTCGGCGTGATTCATGACAGCGATGGCACACTCAAGCCGCTAGCGACTTACGAGAAAGAGATCTTTCAACAAGTTAAGAAACTCGGTAACAAGGATCACGCGCGATTGAATTGGTTCCAGGACAGCATCGCGGAGGGCAAGCCCTACAACTGGCGCTGTCGTGCCGGCGCGCGTTACCTCTACATCTGTGAAGAGGGTTTGGTCCACTGGTGCTCTCAGCAACGTGGATATCCAGGTATTCCGCTTGAGAAGTACTCAATGGAAGATTTCGATCGTGAGTACAAGACAGAAAAGTGGTGCGCTCCCACGTGCACGCTACAGTGCGTACATCAAGTCGGAATACTTGATAACTGGCGCGACCCGCAGAAGACGCCGGCGCAATTGGCAGCGGAGGAGGCGAAGGATAAAGCGGTTGGAGAAATGGTCCGCGCCGAATAGATAGGAACAGGAGCAGCAGGCAGGAGCAGAAGAAAAAAGAAATCATTGGTCAATTGTCATTTGCCAGTTATCAATTGTCATTTAGAACGGGCGACTTGAATCCCAAGCAAATGATAATTGATAACTGGCAAATGACAATTGACCAATGATTTCTTTTCTTCCTGCTCCTGTCCTACCTTGTTGGTCTCAGTTCTCCTGCGACAGTAAACATCGTTACCGAGCTGGAGAGTCCCAAACCCGACAGTCTTCCGGCCATCACCACTATCATCTCACCAGGCTCCACGACACCAGCTTCCAACAGCGAACGCTCGCCGTGCTTCAACATTTCTTCGGTGCTGTGTGCCTGCTGAGTCAATAGCGGTTCAACGCCCCAAAGCAACGCCAACTCTGATAGCACTCCAGGCTTGTATGTGAGCGCAATGATCCTTTGATCCGGACGCAGTGAAGACAAGCGTCGAGCCATCAAGCCCGATGCTGTGAAGACGGCGGTTACCTTCGTGCCCATCTCTTCCGCTGCATATGCTGCGGCTTCACATAAAGCACGACTCACGCGGCCCGATTGTCTACCGGCTAGAAATGTAGAGCTGAGGGGTTTTTCTCGACCCGTTTCAGCGGAATCGATAATGCGGGCCATCGTACTAACCGCAGCAACCGGATAAGCGCCCGTGGCAGTTTCATTCGATAGCATCACGCAATCAGTGCCGTCCCAAACAGCATTAGCAACGTCTGAAGCTTCCGCCCGTGTTGGCCGAGGATTACTGACCATCGACTGGAGCATCTGCGTCGCGGTGATAACCATCTTTCCCGCCCTGACGGACCTTTCGATAATTCGCTTCTGATAGACGGGAACCAGTTCGACGCTTGTCTCCACACCGAGATCGCCGCGTGCGACCATCACTCCATCGGCTGCGGCAATAATCGCGTCCAGATGATCAATCGCTTCGGCCTTTTCGATTTTTGCGACAAGCGGGGCGGTTCCGCCCGCTTCCTGAATCAAGCTCTTCGCCCGTTCACAGTCACTCGCGCGACGCACGAAGGACAATGCGATGTAATCGGCATTCTGTCCAACTGCCCACTTGAGATCGACAATATCTTTTTCAGTGAGGGAATCGATTGGCAGTGATACTCCCGGCAGGTTGATTCCTTTGCGTTCGCCGAGTAGGCCACCATTAACCACAAGACAGATGACGTCAGTGTCTGTCGTACTTTCTACCGTCAACTCAATCGCCCCGTCATCAAGCAGTAAACGAGTTCCTGGTTTAACTACACGCGAAAGATCTGCGTAGTTAGTCGAGACGCGCGTTTCGTCGCCCTGGATTGGAGTGGTAGTGATGATGAAGCGCGCACCGGTTTCGAGCTTAACTGGCTGATCGCTTTTATGTTCGCCGGTGCGTATTTTCGGGCCTGAGAGATCAACTAGCACCGCTAACGGAAGACCCAACTTCTGCGCTGCGGCCCGGGCTCGTGCGATGTCTTCGGCCTTCTCGTCGTGAGTGCCGTGAGACATGTTTATGCGGACGCCATTGGCGCCCGCTACCAACAGTTGTTCGACGATCTCTGGTTCTCGCGATGCGGGGCCGAGCGTAATTAGGATTTTGGCTTTTCTCAAAATGTAACCTGATTTATTCGTTGGCAAATTCTGGCCCAAGAGCGGCTGCGGATGCCGGATCCGACTCTTGTTGTTTGACTAACTTCTGGCGTCGTGAACCCATCACGTATCCGTGAATGGCCATAACGATTCCGGTACCCATATAGATCATTCCAGCGAAACCGGCGTAGCGTGCGCCGCCGATCAAGACGATGCTAATAGACAGTAAAGCAATCCCGCAGTTCAGCGCACTCTCCTGGACGCTGCTGAGGGTGTCGAAACGCTCGACCGTTGTCAGTTCGAGCATCTCGCGTTTGCGATAAGCGTGTAAGTGAAGAAGAACAAATACGGCAAATACTGCGAAGTAGCCGGCACTGAAGATAAGCATCAGCGTGCCCATCTGGCCGTCGTTTTGAATCATCTCCTCGATGTTGCCGTTCGGCAATCGTATCTCGCCATGTCCGCCTGTGAATCTGTTGACGAGGAAAGTAAATAGGAATTTGAGAGGATAGACATAAAACAGGACGACGAAGAGCAGCGCAGCATTCAACCAAACCGTGGGCGCGTCTTGAAGGCCGTACCGGCGAAAGAACTTGTGCTGGTTGAACCACACGAGAAAAAGGAGCACAAAACTAATGGCGAAGGCACCGAAGCCATTCATCATCTGCGAAAGTTCGGTGAAGGTCTTCGGCACCTCAAGTGAAACCACTAGCAGCGTGATGGCGAAACCAAACACCGCATCGCTTAGACCCTCGATACGCGAGACTTCATGACTGCGCCAGCGAAACTTTCCCTGCCCAACTTTCTTGTCGATCAGTTTTTCACGAAGCATGATGGGGCCTCTAATATTCGATTTGGAGTGCGGCGACCTGGCGCCGCTTTCCCCGCTGCGACTTGTCGCAGCACTAAGACCAAAAGC
>DATJKB010000673.1:0-7592 GCA_035491875.1 Pyrinomonadaceae bacterium
GCGGGCGTCGGCGATCAAATGCAACTGGAAAAGCTACTCTTCACTTTGCCGCAGTTGAAATCATTCCTGGCCAGTAACAGTCACTGGTTGCCGCGACCGCACGAGGCGCTGTTGAAGTCTCTAATAAGAGCGTACAGAGAATGGGGCGGTGAGGTGGAGAAGCCAAACATCGCAATCGTCGACTGGCGCGATGTCCCCACCCGCAGTGAGTTTCGGGTGCTGCAGAAATATTTCGTTGATTGTGGATATCCTTCGGTAATTGCTGATCCCGCGGACCTAACCTATAACGGCGACCATCTCCTTGCGGGTGACTTTCGAATAGATATTCTCTACAAGCGGGTAGTTATTCATGAGTTTCTCAATCAGTTCGGTCAAGACCACGCGCTGGTTCGCGCTTACAAGGATCGTCGTGTGTTCATGGCTAACTCATTTCGCACCAAGCTCGTCCACAAGAAGGCGAGCTTTGCTGTTCTGAGCGATCCTTCTTATCAGTATCTCTTCGAGACGGATGAGCTTGCAGCGATCACCAGGCACATACCCTGGACGCGTCTCGTGAGGCCGTCCGTCACAACGTTTCGCGGACTCGAACGAAACCTGTTGGAGTTGATCCGTGAACACCGGGAAGAGCTTGTGCTAAAGCCGAATGATGACTACGGCGGCCATGGAGTTTTTCTCGGTTGGGAGACGGGACCAGAAGAATGGGAAACCGCACTACGACATGCGGTCGAACATCCTTATGTAGTCCAGGAAAGAGTTCCCGGAGAAAAAGTAGATATCCCTTCCTACTCAGATCGAGTTTCATTGAGCGAGATGTACGTGGATTTCAACCCATTTCTATTTCATAACGAAGTAGAAGGGGCATTGATCCGTTTGTCAGCATCGGCCCTATTGAACGTCACTTCCGGTGGTGGACAAACGGCATTGCTGGTACTGGAGGATTGATCGATCAATTTATAAGCGCCATGAATTCAGCGGGCATGTGGGCTTCGACCTGATACGACTGAACCGGTGAAGTCGACGTGAGTTTCCCTTCGGTCCAGAATTCAAGGCGCATTCCAGTTCCTATCCATCCGTTTTTGAATGTTGACTTAACAACTGAGCCATTCACCAAGGCGTCAACAGGCTCCGCAAAGGGTCCCCCCTCAATCAGAGCGCGTCCTGTCTGAGGATCAAGCAAGAAGATGCGGTAATTACTGTTTCGTGTTTGGACAACAATTGTGTCGAGCGGGCTTAACTTGTCGAGCGCGACACCTTGTGACAGGTCAACTGTAAGCGTCTCAGGGGTACTCTGAAATACTTCGTGCTGTTTGTTATCCATGAGCATGACTTCTTTCTTCCAGTGTTCACCACCTAAATTAGGACTCGCCCATTCGCTTCGGCAAAGCTCGTGCCGGGAACTAACTCGGTTCTTATCGCGCTTGGCGCCATCCACGAGTGGGAATAAATCCTTTAGCAATCGGCGATAATCCGCACCTCCATTCGCTGTGGTCTAACAAAGTCGCGTTAAGAGCGAGGGTTCCGACGGGAATGAGGCTTGCCCGTAAATTCAGTAGGTCCACATCGAGTGGATCAATCTGCCCTAATTGAGGTGGTTATGATTTACGACGGAGTTTTACTTGAGAGCGTTGAAGGTTTGGGTGATCCCCCGGTCGTTGCACGGAGTGGAGAGATTTGGCATCGGCTTCAGGACGAGAAAACAGAAGTTGCGCAAAACCTGCTTATTGAGGGCGCCCTGGTTCACGATCAAGTGAATGCCGGACCTGAGGCAGACCATTCAGACGAGGTACCTCGCGAACTCGAATGGCTACACCGTGCATTTCTTGAATCGCGCCTTCGCGAAATCGGCGAAGCTCAGGATCGTTTGATCGAAGGTGTGTATGGTCGGTGCATAGATTGCGATGAAGACATCGATCAGCGACGGTTAATTGCTGATCCTGCTACAGCGCGATGTTTTGCGTGTCAATCAGTGATCGACGGCAAACTGTAGTTGCACGTTCAGCTGATACAAAGTTAGCGACTGTTGCCACATAAAGGAGGTGGGACGTGTCTGCTGGTCGACCCATTTATTCTGAAGTTGATGTTGAGCTGCCCCTGCACGTTCCTCTAACCGGTTCACAGTTGCTCGATGCGCCGACCTTTAACAAAGGAAGTTCTTTTCCTGAGGACGAGCGACGGGAATTAGGACTGCTCGGGTTGTTGCCCTACCACGTTTCAACTGTCGACGAACAACTGACTCGCACTTACGAGAACTACAAGGCTAAATCTTCGGATCTTGGACGCTATGTCTTCCTCACTGCGTTACAGGACCGTAACGAGACTTTGTTTTATCGCCTGGTCCTGGATCACATAACCGAGATGATGCCAATCGTCTATACACCGACGGTGGGCTTAGGTTGCCAACGTTACAGCCATGTGTTCCGTCGCCCTCGGGGCCTTTACATCTCCTATCCTTACAAAGACGAGATTGACACCTTACTCGACAACGCGCCTTCGAGTGAAGTTGAAGTGGTAGTTGCCACCGACGGCGAGCGGATACTTGGTCTCGGCGATCTAGGCGTCGGCGGGATGGGCATCCCCGTCGGTAAGTTGTCGCTCTACACGCTATGCGCGGGCATTTATCCCAATACAACTTTGCCGATTCTGCTAGATGTAGGAACGGACAACGAAGAACTACTCAACGATCCTCTCTATCTCGGTTGGCGACACAAACGTGTGCGCGGCAAAGACTATGACGATTTCATCGAAGCGTTCGTAAGGGCCTTGACCAAAAAGTTCCCTGATGTGCTCTTCCAATGGGAAGACTTCGCGAAGGGTAATGCCGCGCGTTTGCTCGACAAATATCACGACCGGCTGTGTACCTTTAATGACGATATTCAAGGCACGGGAGCCGTAACTCTTGCCGGCATACTTGCTGCGATGAAGGTGAAAGGGTCGAGCCTCAGTCAACAGAAAATAGTGATTCTCGGCGCGGGGTCATCCGCCATCGGCATCAGCGATCTTATCGTTGAAGGAATGAGATTGGAGGGAATATCTGACGCCGAGAGCCGATCATCAATTTGGCTAGTTGATAGTCGCGGTCTAGTGCATTCAGCGCGCGCCGATCTCGAGCCAACAAAGCGCCGATATGCTCAGCCAACAGAATTGTCGGCAAATTGGAAGATGGAGCGATCCGACCGGTTCACGTTTCATGATGTTATGGCGAACGTTCATCCGACTGTTTTGATCGGGACATCAGCCCAACCAGGAGCGTTCAGTGAAGACATTGTTCGTTTAATGGGGCAGTACACAGATCGGCCGTTGATCTTCCCACTTTCAAATCCCACCTCGAAATCCGAAGCTACTCCTGCTGACATTTTGCGCTGGACCACGGGCCGCGCAATTGTCGCAACCGGCAGTCCGTTCCCACCGGTATCCGAAGGCGGGAAAACATTTTGCATTGGTCAGTGCAACAATGCGTTTATTTTTCCGGGGATCGGACTTGGCGTCTTAGCGAGCAAAGCGAAGCGAATAACAAGCCGCATGTTTGTTGCGGCGGCGCTTACTCTTAATGAGTTTTCGCCGGCTCTGCGTGATTCATTCGCCGCGCTATATCCTCCACTTGAAATCGTCCGCGATGTGTCTCGCAAAGTTGCCGTCGCGGTGGCCCTCGAGGCGCAGCGAGCCGGGTTGGCGGAACAAACAACTCCCGAGGAGTTGAATCGACGAATTGATATGAAGATTTGGAAACCACACTATCGACGTCTGGTAGCACAAAGAGAGAAAGTGGCACACTGAAGATGAGTTCGGCATCGAAAGCACTAGAAATGTCTGAGAAACTGCGGGAGCAAACACCAGGCGGTGCGACATATCGAGAAGGCGATGTCGTATTGCGTGACGGCTCCACGGTCCGCGTGCGACTGATGCGGCTGCAGGATGAACCCAAACTTGTTCGGCTGTTTCAATCGCTATCAGATCAAGACCGATGGTTCAGGTTCTTCTCTCCTACCAAAGACTCTGCACTCGCCGCGGAAGCTCATCGCGAAGCATCGCTCGACCAATGTTTCGCGCTGGTTGCATCGAGCGGTCCCGACGATCGAATTGTTGGACACGCATTCTACGCCGTCATCGAAGCGGGTCGGGCCGAAGTTGCGTTCACGATCGCGCACGAATTCCAGGGACGCGGTCTCGCAACAATCCTGCTCGGACAACTAGCTGAGGTCGCAGCCTCTAACGGTATTGAAATATTCGAAGCTGAGGTCGTGGCTTCAAACCATGCGATGCTGGGCGTGTTTCGCGAATCCGGTTTTCCCATCCATGTCAGCGCCACGGCCGGTCAACTTCACGTGACATTTCCCACTGACTTCACCGGCGACGCCATCCATCGGTTTGAGCGACGTGAAGCTTTAGCCGCGGTCAACGCGCTGAAGTTGTTCTTCAATCCGCGCGCTGTGGCGGTGATCGGTGCTTCAAGAAAGCGTGGGACGATTGGCGGGGAGATATTTCATAACCTGCTGAGCTTTGGATTTGAAGGCGCGGTGTATCCGGTTAATCCGACAGCGGAACTCGTTCAATCGGTGCCGGCGTACTCGTCGGTTGAAGTTATTCCTGGTCCAGTAGATCTAGCGATCATTGTTGTTTCCGCCGACGAAGTCATCAATGCGGCCGCTGCTTGTGGCCGCAAAGGTGTAAAGGCACTGGTCGTCATTTCGGCAGGATTCTCCGAGACTGGCGAGCAGGGTCAGTTGCGGCAAGCAGAGTTGCTTCGCGTTTGTAGTGAGGCTGGAATGCGTTTGATTGGTCCAAACTGCATGGGCATCGCGAATACCGATCCTGGCGTCCGTCTAAACGCAACCTTCGCGGCATGCAAACCAACTCGTGGTCGCGTTGGGTTCTCTTCACAGAGCGGCGCCCTTGGTCTCGCCATCATGGAGTTTGCGAATTCTTTAGGATTAGGATTGTCGACTTTTGTTTCTGTCGGAAACAAGGCCGATATTTCCGGCAACGACCTTCTGAGGTATTGGGAATCGGATGACGGAACAGACGTGATTCTCCTGTACCTGGAGTCGTTCGGAAATCCCAAAAAGTTTTCGCAAATCGCACGGCGCGTCGGAAGGAAAAAGCCAATTGCGGTGGTGAAGAGCGGACGGTCGAGCGCCGGAGCTCGCGCTACCTCATCGCATACAGGTGCATTGATTGCGGCGTCTGACGTGACAGTTGATGCGCTCTTTCAACAAGCCGGCGTTATTCGCACCGACACCTTGTCTGAACTGTTCGATGTTGGATCCTTACTTGTGAATCAGCCGCTGCCCGCGGGAAATCGCGTCGCAATCATTACGAATGCAGGTGGTCCAGGGATCTTATGTGCCGACGCCTGTGAGGCGCGCAAACTCGAGGTGCCACTGCTTACAGCTCAAACTCAGGCGAGCCTCCGTGAATTTCTATTGCCGGGCGCCAGTGCAGCGAATCCGATTGATTTGATTGCGAACGCTCCAGCAGAGCACTACGGAAAAGCTCTGCAGCTTGTGGCATCCGATCCAAATGTCGACGCGCTGATTATTATCTTCACCCCGCCACTCGTAACTGATGCTTCAGATGTAGCCCGCGAGATCGTCAGCGCAATCAAATCGGCTGAGATCAAAAAACCTGTAATCGCAGTTTTCTTGTCCTCAAGCGGAGCTCCGGCCGAATTGCGAGCTGCACACATTCCCTCCTTTGTATTTCCCGAAACGGCAGCAATCGCTCTTAGCCGTGTCGCTCGCTATCGCGAATGGCGGGAACGACCTGAACCTTCATTACCATCATTCAGTGACATCAGACGTGACGAAGCGGCCGCGGTCGTAGCCACGGCACTCACGAGAGGCGATGGATGGTTAACCAATGAAGAGATCGTCACACTCTTTTCATGTTACGGGTTGCCATTGATCGAACAGTGCGTCGTGAGCAGTGCCGAAGCCGCCGCGAGGGCTGCTGATGAATTCGGCGGTGATGTTGCGCTCAAAGTAATCGCTCCGGGGGTGATTCATAAAACCGAGGCGGGTGGTGTTCGACTTCACTTACAAGGAAGTGATGCGGTTCGCATGGCGGCCCGAGAGATGGAACAACAGATGAGCCGAACCGGGCATTCAGCAAAAGGATTCATTGTCCAACGGATGGCAGAAGGTGGCGTCGAGATGATCGTAGGTGTCGTACATGATCGTCAGTTTGGTCCGGTTGTGGCATGCGGCGCGGGCGGCGTTCAAGTGGAGCTGCTGCGCGATGTCTCGGTGCGACTGACTCCGTTATCCGTAGAGGATGCCGGCGACATGATAAGAAGTCTCAAGACGTATCAGCTTCTCACGGGATTCCGTGGCAGCGCAGCGTGCGATGTGAAGGCACTCGAGGACGGACTGCTCCGCGTCAGCACAATGGTTGAAGATCTTCCGCAAATCGCGGAACTCGACTGCAACCCGTTTGTCGTATTGGAGAGGGGCGCATTGGTTCTGGATGCTCGCGTACGAGTTGCGTCGTTAGATCCGCGTCCTCTACGGGGCGTACGAAGAATTCAAGTTTAGCCATCGTTTATTGAAGATGTGTCTCAGAGCTGCGCAAGGCGCCATTCCACCGAAAGAAGTCTGCCGAGGTTGTGCAACTGCCAATGACACATCCTCGCGCCATGGAGAAGCAACTACTTGCACACCTATCCTGCGCTAGCGTCCAACGAAGTTAAGTTTATGGCTATCTGATCCGGACAATCCATACAGCTTTTGATTACCTGGTGTCACTGCCTGCTAATTGAAACAAACAAGTCATCAAACTTCCTGGCTACAGAGTCCCAGGAGAATTCTTCCTTTTGAGTGAGCGCATATCCGGCACGTGCCAGCTCCTGGCGACGCGCGGGATCAATATACAAACGCTCCAGGCAGTCCGCGACACCTTCAACTGACACCTCACCCATTTCAAGTACCGTGAACTCGGGGATGTAACTCTTAGCGACGGGGATCAGTTCGCCGCGTCCACTCCAGAGTTCTTTGCATGCGGTGTGGTCGGGACCACTTGAACCGCGCCCGTTGCCGCATGTTCAAGACTTACGAGTCCCCAACCTTCGCCCATCGATGTGTTAATGCCAACATCGCAAGCGTTGTATATGAGATTCAGATCCTCATCATCAAGAACGCCCGACGGACTTAGAAAAACTCGATTAGAGATTCCGTATTGCTCGATGAGTGTCTTCATCTGTTGATCTTCCGCTTCGCCTCGAATTGCCTGGTGCAGACACAGCCGTACATTCGCAGGTTTGTTCGCAGCGAACTTAGCGAAACCAACGATTGTCAGGTCGAGCCGCTTCCGCTTATCGGGACGGCTTCCGTTGAGAACAACAAATGAGCGATCCACGTTGGGGAAGCCGGTAAAGAGTTTTTGCTTCGCAAAAGCACGTCCCTCAGACGCGAACTCTGCTCTCAGCAGTTCCGGGTAAGGATGGAAGCGATCCTGATCGACCGCATGGGGAATTATTTTCACTTCCGGAAAGTTGCCCGCTCCCCGTTTTTGCACCAATCGCGAAAACGCCCCGTCAAATTCATTTTTAAAAAAACGCGTATAACCAACGACGCAATCGCATTCTTCCAGCGCAGCTG
>DATJKB010000674.1:0-3669 GCA_035491875.1 Pyrinomonadaceae bacterium
ATCAATGACGGGATATGGACGAGGAACAGTTGGCGGCGACGACTTCTCAGTGTCTGTCGATCTCAAGACTGTTAACAACCGCTTTCTCGATGTCCATCTGCGGATTGGTTCCGAGCTCGCTTCGGTTGAGCCTGCTATTAAGCGTCGCATTTCGTCGCGCTTGGCTCGAGGCAGAGTAGATGTCACAGTCAGCTTTGAAAGAACTGCGCAAGTTGCCTACGAGTTGAACCGACCGCTCATCGCCGGCTACGTCCAAGCCTTGCGACAGCTTCAACAGGAATTCGGGATTGAGGGCATACTGGACATCAATGTTCTTGCACGCATACCCGGTGCTCTGGTTCCCGGCCGCAACGGCATTGACGAAAGGATGATCGCTGCCCTTGAACAGGCTATAGATCAAGCACTGGATGATCTCGAACGAATGCGACAACAGGAAGGTGAGGCGCTGCGCGTGGAACTCGCCGAACGCGTCGCCAAGATTGAAGCACTAGTGCCCACCATTGAAGCATCGGCCGCAGGCCTCGCGGATGCATATCGGCAGCGGCTGCAAAAACGAATCGGAGAACTACTCAGTCGCGGCGGCCAACCAGTTGAAGTTGATCCTGGCCGGCTTGCGCAGGAAGTTGCCTACCTGGCTGATAGGAGTGACGTGAGTGAAGAGATGGTTCGTCTTCGGAGTCATCTCGCACAGTTTCAGGACGCACTTAACTCAACCGGCGAAACTGGAAAGATGCTTGACTTCCTTCTCCAGGAGCTCAATCGCGAGGCCAACACTACGCTTTCGAAGTCTACCGATCTCACGATTAAGGAGGCTGCGCTCTCAATCAAAGCAGAGGTAGAGAAACTTAGAGAGCAGGTTCAGAATGTCGAGTAAGGTGACGGACGCACCAACACCACCTCAGATGACGAAGACCAGCGTCACACCCGGAACATTGTTCGTGGTCAGTTCGCCCTCAGGTGGCGGTAAGGGCACATTGATCCGACGGGTGTTGGACAGTGTGCCAAATCTGAGTTACTCGGTGTCCTACACCACGCGGCCGCCACGTAACGGCGAAGTCCATGGTCGCGAGTATTTCTTTGTTAATCGCGAGACGTTTGAAGCGATGGTGCGCGCCAACGAGTTTCTCGAATGGGCGTCGGTGCATGGAAATCTCTATGGCACAGCCAAACAACAGGTGGCCCTGGAGACAGCCGCGGGCACAGATATCGTTCTGGAAGTGGACGTTCAAGGCGCCGCGAGCATTCGCAATCTGACCCTGGACGCCGTGAGTATTTTCATTTTGCCCCCATCTTATGAGACTCTGAGAGAACGTCTCATAGCCAGGGGCACAGACAGTGCGGATCAATTGGCCCTGAGGCTCAAGAACGCGCCCGAAGAATTGCGACAGTTCTCTTGTTTTGATTACGTCATCATCAACGATGACGTCGAGCGCGCAGCCCATCAACTGGCGTCCATTATCTACGGGGAAAGGGCCCGTTGTGAGCGCCAGGACTCCGTAGTAAATGAAGTAATTCAGAATTTCAAATCAGTTTGAAGTATTAAACGCGCTATTAAATAAGGAGTAATAGAACACATTATGACCACAGTGACGAGTGAAATTGAAAACACGTTAGAGCCGGCTGCTGCGCCAGAGGTTGATTCCAAGTATCGACTAATCATCCTGGCGGCGAAG
Source organism: Pyrinomonadaceae bacterium (assembly GCA_035491875.1). Classification (GTDB taxonomy): domain Bacteria; phylum Acidobacteriota; class Blastocatellia; order Pyrinomonadales; family Pyrinomonadaceae; genus PSRF01. The sequence continues at coordinate 1,674 of DATJKB010000674.1, forward strand.
CGTAGCAAACAGTTGCAGCGTGGAGCACAACCGCGTATCGAGATCGACCCCCAGAAACATAAGCCGACACGGATCGCGTTGGAAGAGGTGATCCGCGGTCGTGTTCATTACAGTATCAGAGAGAGCGAAAACCCCGCGACTTAGTTGATTTGAGATCTCAGATGTGAGATTTGAGATCCGGGGAGATTTCACATTCCCTTGTAATCCGGTCCCCCGCCACCTTCCGGCGTCACCCAGTTTATGATCTGGTACGGGTCCATGATGTCGCACGTCTTGCAGTGGACGCAGTTTGAAAAGTTGATCTGCAAACGCCGCCGGCCATTGCCACCATCGTCCACCATTTCATAAACAGCCGCGGGACAGAACCTTTGGCAGGGATTGCCAAACTCCTCAGCGCAGCGTGTGGAACAGATGTTCAAGTCCAATACGTGAAGATGCGCAGGCTGGTCTTCGTCGTGTCCAACAGCTGCGTGGTAAACGTCAGTCACTTTGTTGAAGGTGATCTTTCCATCAAACTTCAAACCATCATATCGCTGAGTCAGATCATCTCCACGATAACCATACGCCGCTAGCTTCTTCATCTCGCGATGACCAGCTTGTCCCTTGTCGCGATTGAGGATTCCCCATGCCCTGCCACCCGTAACGAACTGCAAGCCTGTATTGAACAAGCCGAGCCAGCGTCCATGACGAAAGCCGGCGTGGAAGTTGCGGACCTTTTTGAGTTCAGGAATGATCCAACTGTCATTTACCAGTTGTTCATAGCGCTGCAACTGCTTCGCAGAAAAATCACCAGCCAGCAACGCCTCGAAGATCGCTTCGGCAGCGAGCATGCCGCTTTTGATCGCGGAGTGAATACCTTTCAAGCGTTGTGAATTCAGAAAGCCCGCGCAGTCGCCAACGAGCAACACTCCGTCTGCGTAGGTCTGCGGAATTGCGTAATACCCACCGGCTGCAATCGTCTTCGCTCCGTAACGAATCATCTTTCCGCCATCCAGCAATCGTGCGATGAATGGATGAGTCTTGTAGCGCTGAAATTCCGCGTGAGGATCAAGCAAGGGATCCTTGTAGTCGAGTCCTGTGACGTAACCGATGTTGAGGATGCGATTCTGCATACCGTAGATCCAGCCGCCACCGTAGGTGTGTGCGTCCGACGGAAAGCCGAGGGTATGAGTCACGCGTCCAGCCGGATAACGATCGTCAGGCAACTCCCAGAGTTCTTTCACGCCAATGCTGTAAACCTGCGGCTCTCGTCCATTATCAAGTCCCAGCCGTTGGACCAGCTGCTTTGTTAGCGAGCCGCGTGGTCCTTCGCCCAACACTGTAACCTTCGCCCGCAGATCGACACCCGGTTCATAGTTAGCTTTCTGCTTGCCTTCCTTGTTAATGCCCTTATCACCCGTGCGAACTCCAATCACGCGATCTGCATCATCGTAGAGCAGGTCTGCACCAGGAAATTCCGGAAAGACGTTTACACCCGCTTCTTCGCATTTTTCACCCAGCCAGCCCGTGAGGCGATTAAGCGAAACGATATAGTACCCGTGGTTCTTCAGCGGTGGTGGAGTAATTGGCGATTTGATCGAATGCTTCGAAGTTAAGTAAAGAAAGTAGTCTTCCTTAACTGGTGACTCCAGTGGGGCGCCTTGTTCGACGAAGTCAGGAATCAACTCGGCCAGCGCTCTCGGATCCATAACTGCCCCGGAAAGAATGTGAGCGCCAATGCTTGCGCCTTTTTCGATGACTGCGATTTCAATATCGCCCAGTGCTTCGCCTTTCTTCTCGCCTTTCGCCACCGACTCGTTGTGCTCTTTGACCAATCGTGCAAGGTGTAAAGCACCGCTCAGATTTGCTGGCCCAGCACCGACAAAAACCACATCAAACTCTAACGTTTCGCGTTCCATCAGATCCTTTCCAACTACCTGCAGACTATAGAAATGAATGGTGATTCAGTTGGGGCAGTATAACAAACCGCGATGACGGATGCAGTCGAGGTATAGGT
>DATJKB010000675.1:0-5531 GCA_035491875.1 Pyrinomonadaceae bacterium
AGGTTTAGCGTCGGACGTACCTTTTGATTGACTTATGAAACAACCAAGGCGGTCGGATCAACAACTAACCGACTTAACTAACCGCCTCAGAATTAAGGAGTATTACAAAACTAGTATGAAAATCGATCGTTTGATTGCCGCCGTCGCGTTGCTGATGAGCGTCGCAATTGTTTCCGTTTCAGCTCAGCAACCACGACCGTCGGCGCCTGCTGGTACAACACCGGCGCCAGCCCAGACGGGGTCAGTAGCCGTTCCAGAGAGCAAGATGGCAGTTATCTATTCGGATGCGTTTCTGGATCCGAAGAACGGAATCGCCAAATTTAATGCTCTGCTCGGTACATTGAATCGTGAATTCCAGCCACGACAAACAGAATTGCAGGGCCTTCAAACTCGTATCACTACATTGGCAAAAGAGATCGAGGACCAGAGCGCGGTGGCGGCGCCAGATAGCCTTCGGCAGAAGCGAGACCAACTGACCCAAATGAACACAGATTTTAAGCGCAAGGGTGAAGACGCTGAGGCTGCTTACGCTCGTCGTCGTCAGGAAATCTTCACTCCACTTCAGCAAGACATCGGAAAAGCGCTAGAAATTTTTGCGAAGGCACGCGGCATCAACTTGATTGTTGACGGAAGCCAGGTGCCAATGGTCTATGCAGCAGACGCGCTCGACATTACGGCTGCGTTCATCACCGAATTCAACGCCAAGAATCCAGCGACCGCATCCGTCACGCCGCGGCCCTAACCGCTGACAAGTTTAAAGCGACCTCGAATTCTTATTCGGGGTCGCTTCAGGTCTGACATTATGATTAAGAACCATTTATTTCCTGCCGCCGCGTTAGTTGCGGCGATTAGCATTTCAGCAGCGGCGCAGCGTCCGGCTGCACAGCCAACGCCGACACCTGCTGCAGCTGCACCAGCAGCATCCGCTCAGTTACCGACTGCCAAGATGGCCGTCATCTACACGGACATGTTTCTCGATGCAAAAACCGGCATCGCCAAATTCACGACCGTTCTGACCAAGCTCAATGGTGAATTTCAGAAAATTAAAGACGAGATCACCCAGATGCAGCAGCGGGCCACGGCTCTTGAGGCAGAAATAAACAAACTGCGGGAAGCGCCTGCCGGCACCCCCATTGATCAGCGATCATTACAAGCGAAGATTGATCAACTTGAGCAGTTGAAGAAGGACATCCAGCGTAAGGCTGAGGATGCGCAGGCTGCGTATAACCGTCGACGGCAGGAGCTGTTTAATCCACTTCAAGAAGAGATAGCAAAAGCACTAGAAGTCTTCGCCAAGGCTCGTGGCATCACCGCGATCATTGATGCTGCTCAGGTGCCGTTACTTTACGCGGCTGAGAACATCGACATCACGCGCGCTTTCATTACGGAATTCAACAGCAAGAACCCGGCAACAGCAGTCACGACACCGTAAGAACATTGCCGATTTTTGATTGCCGATTGCCGATTGAAATCATTGCCGATTCTTGATTGCCGATTAAGCATTACTGCGAATGTCGCTACTAGAGTTTGTTGACGTCCTGGCCGTTAGTCGTTCTTCAATCAGCAATCGGCAATCGGCGATCGGCAACGAATTCAATCGGCAATAAACTCATGGAAACGATTCTCGATTCCCAGGCAATACAAAAACTCCTTCCGCATCGCTTCCCCTTCCTGCTTGTTGATCGCATCGTCGAACTTGTGCCGCGTGAACGCATAGTTGGCATCAAGCAGGTAAGTATCAACGAGCCATTCTTTCAGGGACACTTTCCCGGCGCGCCGGTGATGCCCGGAGTTTTGGTTGTTGAAGCGCTGGCCCAGGTTGGAGCGGTATTAGCACTGCGCGAGATAGAAGACCGAGATCAGAAGCTCGTTCTATTTACCGGCATCAAAGAGGCGCGATTTCGCCGACCCGTTGTGCCTGGAGACACACTAGTTCTTGAAGTCACTGCTTTGCGCATCGGTTCGCGCGTACAGCGTATGCGCGGGGAAGCGAAAGTGGATGGCCAACTCGCTGCTGATGCCGATATCATGAGCATCGTCGCCAGTCGAGACATGGGAAACGGAAATACCTGACAACACTCTCCCGACTAACTCATGTCAATAGCCACACATCCGACTAACATCCACCCGACTGCCGTAGTCAGTCCCAAAGCGCGTTTGGGTTACGACTGCTTTGTCGGTCCTTATTCGATCATTGGTGACGAAGTAGAGTTGGGCGATCGTGTGCGCCTGGAATCGCATTGCGTTATCGACGGTCGCACCTCAATCGGTGAAGGAACCCATATCTTTCCGTTTGTCTCTATCGGACTTGCTTCGCAGGATCTAAAATACAAAGGCGAACCTTCCGAAACACGAATCGGCAAGCGAAACAAGATTCGCGAGTTCGTTACCGTTCATCGCGGCACCGCCGGCGGCGGGATGCTCACAAAAACCGGCGACGACTGTTTGATCATGGCCCAGGCGCATATCGCGCACGACTGTTTGCTCGGCGATGGTGTCATCATGGCGAACGCGGCGACACTTGCGGGTCACGTAGTGATCGAAGATCGAGCGAACATCGGTGCTTATTCAGGTGTGCATCAGTTTTGCCGGGTTGGCAGGGAAGCGTACGTCGGCGGCTATTCGGTGGTGGTAAAAGACGCGTTACCATTTGCTTTAACTGTCGGCAACCATGCGAAGTGTTATGGCCTGAACATCACTGGCATGAAACGGCGTGGTTACAATCGGGCTATAATCGATTCACTTCATCACGCATTCCATCTGTTACTTTCAGCAAAGCTAAACACCACTCAGGCGGTTGAGCAGATTCGCAATGAGCTCAGTGGTTCTGAAGAGGTGTCCTACCTGATTACTTTTATCGAAAGCTCACAACGCGGCGTGATCAAATGAAATTGGGATTGATCGCCGGCAACGGTAAGTTTCCCTTCATGGTTCTGGAAGGCGCACGGCAGTCTGGAGCGCAGGTGGCGGTCGCTGCAATCCGCGAAGAAACCGACCCGCAAATCGAACAGCTTGCCGACGTTGTCACGTGGATTGGGATCGGCCAATTAGGCCGCATGATTCGTTTCTTTAAAGACGAAGGTGTTGAGAAGGCAATCATGGCCGGCCAGGTTAAGCACGTACAGATCTTCAGTCGCGCCGTACCTGACGCGCGAATGTTGAAAGTACTCTTGAAACTGCCACGCCGGAATACTGACTCACTAATTGGCGCCATTGCTTCAGAACTGCAAAGTGAAGGGATCGAGTTGATCGATTCCACCTATTTCCTTCAGGACCATTTACCGAAGACAGGTTCTCTAACGCGTCGTCAACCAGACAGTCGTGAGCGCGAAGACATCGAATATGGCCTGGAGATCGCGCGTGAAATTGCACGACTTGATCTAGGTCAAACGATTGTTGTGCGCGCCAAAGCCTGCGTAGCAATCGAAGCGATGGAGGGAACAGACGAAACAATCAGACGAGCAGGCACGTTGGCTCCTGGACGTCTCACGGTGGTGAAGATTGCGAAACCGGATCAGGACATGCGGTTTGATGTGCCAGTTGTCGGTGTTCCAACCATTGAAGCAATGCTCTCCGCGGGCGCGACTTGTCTTTGTATTACCGCGGGGAAGACGCTGATGTTTAATCGAGATGAGATGATTCGGCTGGCGAATGATAAGAAGGTCGCAATCGTCGCGGTTTAATCAGAAGCAGAGCCGCAGATTTTCACAGATTACACGGATTAAAAGCTAGAAAAAGGACGTTGAGTAACTTAACCACTCAACGTCCATTCTTTTAGTTCTTATCTGTGTAATCTGTGAAAATCTGCGGCTCCGCCTTTAGTTGGCCTGGCGCGCTTCCGCAGTGATACTGGCTTTCGGATCATAGGGCGTCGCCAAATATCGTTTCGCTACTGCTTGTGCGTTGTCGTAATCGATTTGGGTCTGAACTGCCTTCTGATACTCCAGCACCGCGCGTTGCCGCTCGCCCTTCGCATCATACGCGTTACCGCGTTTGATATGCGCCCAGACTTCAATCCAGGCCGGCTTCAGCGTCCCGTGGAGCGATGCCTCGAGGTTATCGAGCGCGTTTTGCCAGTTGCGTTGTTCCAGAAACAGTAGGCCCAGATTATAGTAAACCCACGAGTTTGACCGGTCTAACTTCAACGCCGCTTCAAACTGTTGTTGCGCTTCCGCGTAAATTCCTTCCTTCATCTGCTCAATGCCACGGCGCGCGATAATCGACACCCGCAGATCGTCCGACATGCGAAGGATCTTGTTGTTTGGATCGACAACCACTTCAAGCGGCTGACCGTTCGACTCGAAATCGAAATCTTCACTGCGACCTTCGATCCGAACCGTCGTGGTTTGATTATCACCCTCCGCACGAAGCAACAGTTCGACTGGCATCCTCAGGTTTTCCAGATTCTGCTTGGCTGTGCCGCGTGTACGGAACTTTCCTGCACGAGTGCGAATGATCTGATAGTCGACGGTGAACTCTGGGACGCCCGTACCTTCAACCCACTGCGCGAAGAAGTAGCGCAAACTTTCCTGTCCAATGCTCGAAGCTAGTTTTTCGAAGTCATCGATCGATGCATTCCTACCGCTAAAGTTCTCCTGAAACTTCCGCAGCAACTGATCAAACTTGTCTTTGCCCATGGTCTCTCGCAACATCCGGAAGACCATCGAACCTTTGTAGAAGACGATCGATTGATAGGCTGCTGATTGATCGTCGAGCGCACCGGGCGCACGTGCAATCGACGCCGTTTGTTCGAACGTGAGCGCTCTTTCCTGTTGCTCGCGTTGCGCAGCGTCAAGACCGCCGGCCGTGAGCGTTGATTCGCGGAAGGCGAACGCACTCCATTCCGCAAGACCTTGAGAAAGCCACGCATCGTCGAACGACTTCAGGCCGACGCTTTGACCCCACCACTGGTAAGCGATTTCGCGTTCCAGCTTTTCTTCCGGCACGGGTCGCGTAGATTCAAACATCTTGGTGGAAAGGAAGATCATCCCCGGTCCGGAATAGGTGTCTAAACTTTCGTCGTCGATTTGAACTATAACAAGACGATTTCCAAACCCGGCATCTCCATATTTCTTTGTATAGAACTCAAGGACGCGGCCCGTTAGCTCTGCGAAAGTCTCGATGCGCCGCTCGCTGCCGGGCATGGCGTAGAGCTGCAACTGATATTTGCCGTAGGTCAGCGCTTTGTTGATGTACTGACCGGTAGCGAAATTACCCACCAGCACTGGTTTGCGATGCACAAAACGGTAGCGAATCGCCCCTTCTTTTGGTGCTGGCTGAGCTATGACCGCATCATCGCTGGTGCCTGCGATCTGCAAGCCGGCCGGAACAATGAATGTAATGTCGGAAGTCGCACGGTCGGCCGCATAATCGTGAAAGGGAAACCAGCGCGAGGCGTACATCAGGTACGAACCTTCATTGCCTACATAGGCCAGGCGACGCGTTGCCAGCGGACCGCCCTCGGGCGAAATCAAAGCGCCACTCCACCTGATGCGAATTGTTATCGGTTGATTTGCCGGCATAACCTGGCC
>DATJKB010000676.1:0-5042 GCA_035491875.1 Pyrinomonadaceae bacterium
TAATTCCGGTGGCGAATCAAAAGGCGCAAGCGATTTGAGCGAAGCAGTGCGCACAGCCGTTATCAATAAACGCGGTGGCGGAATGGGTTTGATCTCCGGACGCAAAGCGTTCCAGAGACCGATGAATGAAGGTGTCGAGCTGCTGAACGCAATCCAGGATGTTTACTTGAGCGAAGAAATCACCGTCGCTTAACAGCTCTTTGGAGTGCGGTGACCTGTCACCGCTTTTAGGGTTTGCCGCGGCCGCATTCCAGGAAAGCGCCGACAGGTCGGCGCACTCCAAATAAATCCGTTTACCACGCCTCACTCGTACATGTCCTGAGGCCTAAAACACGCCCCTTGCAACCTGATTCGGGACAAATTGCTGACGTCGAGCTTCTCAAGGCCGTTGCCCGCGGCGATGAGCAAGCCCTCGCCCAGCTCTACGACAGCTACCGCGTAATCCTCTTCGGACTTTTGGTTCGTATATTGAATAGCCGTGAGGAGGCGGAAGACGTGTTGCAGGAGGTATTTCTACAAGTTTGGCGCCGCGCCAGGGATTTTGATGAGACGAGAGGAAAGCCGTTCACCTGGCTCGTCACCCTCGCGCGCAGCAGGGCCATCGATCGCTTGCGAAGTTTGGGTGCGCGAGATCGCGTCGCTCAGGCTTCTGTGCGTGAAGCCGCGGAAGAAGTTTCGGATGCGGCCCGCGACACGTTTCGTTCAGAGCAGCGGGCGCTGGTTACTTCCGCGCTATCACAGCTACCTGAAGAACAGAAACGGCCGCTGGTGTTAGCGTACTTTGATGGGCTAACTCAATCGGAGATTGCGGCAAAGCTGGGTGCTCCCCTGGGAACCGTGAAAACCAGAATGCGCGCGGGCATGATCAAGCTTCGCGAGCTGTTGACCGGGAAGAACGAGAGTTTCGGCTTCGAATAAATGGTGCACGAAGACTACAAAGAGATGCTTCCCTCGCGCGCGCTGTCGACGCTCGACGCCGGCGACAAGGTTGCGCTCAACGAGCATCTGCTTGTGTGTCCGGAGTGCCGTCGTGAATTGGAAACATGGGAAGCCACCGCTTCTCTTCTTTCATTGAGTGCCACGCCAATGGAACCATCAGCCAGCGTTCGTGAGCGAATACTCAAGCAGGTTCGGGACGAGCATCGAACGCAAACAATCGAAAACACAGACGCTCGCGTAGTCCCATTTGCGCCTCGAAGTCGTGCGATGTCATACGGATTGATTGCGGCGGGGCTCGTGTGCACGCTTCTTATTGGTTGGATTGCTATCTTGTCGCGACAAAACCGAGCAGCCATGGCGGAACTCCAAAAGGTCACCGAACAGATCCGAGCTAAAGAAGCGGAACTAACCCGTGAACGTGAGATCGTGGCGATTCTTACTGGACCAGGTTCGAAACTGACTTCGTTGGTGGCCACCACTTCAGTCAGTGGCGCACGGGCAACGCTTGCATACGATCCGAAAGGGCAAGCGTTACTGGTCGCGGAAGGCTTACCTGCGGCGCCGGCGGGAAAGGGTTATCAACTCTGGGTCATCGTTGGCAACAAGCCGTTGCCAGGCCATGTATTCAATACTGACGCTTCAGGCAAAGGAACGATGCGGGATCGCATGCCGAGTGGAATCGACGACAAGACGATCTTCGCAATCACGATGGAAAATAGCAGCGGCGAGAGTTCACCCACCAGTCCAATTCTTCTTCGCAGCGAACTCTAAATCCAAACAGACCTCACGTCTCGTAGATAGATCGCTTTTCAATTAAACGCGGTTCGTCGTTTCGGCGGCGACATCTCGCATTTACACAAAGGAGACTCTCCCAAAATGAAACACTCAAGCTTTCGGAGAAGGACAGTTTTGGCGTTGGTTGTAGCGCTAATAGTGACGACAAGTGGAATTACCTACGGGATGCCGCAGGACAAATCGCTTTATGATCGGCTTGGTGGTTACAACGCGGTCGCCCTGGTGGTCGATGATTTCATCGTTCGGTTAGTCACTGACAAGCAGTTTGACAAATTCTTTGTGGGACACAGCACGGATTCGAAGAAGCACATTCGCCAACATATTCTTGATCAATTTTGCGCTGCTACTGGTGGCCCATGTCTCTACACTGGTCGTGACATGAAGATGTCGCATAGTGGACTTGGTATCACCAACGCAGAATGGGACGCTGCGGCGAAACATCTGGTTGCGTCGCTTGATAAGTACAAGGTGCCTGAGAAAGAGAAGAGCGAAGTGCTGGCGTTTGTTACCACGCTGAAGAAAGACATTGTCGAGAAATAACGAGCGATACGAAAAAGAATCATTGGTCAATTGTCATTGGGAGACCACGGACTTCATGTCCGTGGTTTTTCAATCTCAGCCTCCGAGGGTGACCACTACCTTCGGAGCGCGCTTCGCGCGCTGAGCGGAGGGCGGTGCGATGTTAGGTTGAAGTTGATCCTCCACCGACATGAAGTCGGTGGAATCCAAATGAGAATTGATAACTGTCAAATGACAAGTGACCAATGATTTCTTTTTGCCTGCTTGCTGCGCTTGCTCGTGTTGTTTACACTGAAGAGAAATCCAAGTGGGCGGTCATTAACATGGTCAGCAAGAGCAAGAACCAACCTCCGGTCGACAATTCCATTTCTGATTCAACTGGGCAGTACGATTTGCGGTTTTTGTTATGGCGACAGTTCTGCTCTGAAAACGGCATCCCCGTCGACACCTTACCCAGCCAATTAAACGACGATCAGAAGAACAAGTGGGAAAAAATGAAGTCGAATCGGCTACGTTGAAGTCTGCGCGTCAGAAAAGCCGGAATCATTGGTCAGTTATCATTTAACAGTTATCAATTGTCATTTAGAAACCACGGGCATGGAGTGCGTGGTCTCCTCAAACTGATAATTGAAAACTGTCAAATGATAACTGACCAATTGATTCCGGCTTTTGTCTGCTAGACGTATCGCCCGGTCAAAAAAGGATTAGTCAGTCTCTCCTCACCGATCGTCGTCACTGGTCCGTGTCCCGAAAACACTTCAACGTCATCGCCGAGCGTCAGCAGCTTGGTGCGAATCGAATCCAGAAGTTGTTGCGTTGATCCGCCGGGTAGATCGGTACGACCGATTGAACCCGCGAAAAGAACATCGCCGACAAACACCTTCTTCTCTTCGCGTACAAAAAGCACAACGTGGCCGGGCGTGTGCCCGGGGCAATGAAGCACTTCAAAAGTGAGTGAACCGACGACGTATTGCTCGCCATCCTGCCAGTATTTATCGACTGGTGGAGGAGCCTCGTATTCAAAACCGAGAGCCGACCATTGCGCGCGCGGAATACCAATCCAGGCGGGCTGCTCGGGTAGAGCCTGGTACATAAACTCGTCTGACTTGTGAAGAATGATCGCGGCTTTAGGCACTAACTTCTTCAGTGAGGCAACCCCACCGACGTGATCCATGTGGGCGTGAGTCAGGGCAATCGCCTGAAGGTTCAAGCCACGACGATCCAGTATCTCAACGATCCGCTCTGATTCATCTCCCGGGTCGATACAGATTGCTTGTTTGGTCGTTTCGCAACCGATGATTCGCGTATGTTGCTGAAAAGCGGTGACGGTCAATTGGTCGATGATCATGAATGACGTAGTACCACATTTAATTGACAAACTACAGTCACTCCGCGAATGCCCGATACGCTTCAGCGTGTCGTCGAGGTACCTAACACTCAAGCGCCGGGGAATTGCTCAACGAATGTCCGATACGCTTCAGCTTGTCGTCGAGCTAAGTAACACTCAAGCTCCTCGGAATTGCTCAACGAATGTCCGATACGCTTCAGCTTGTCGTCGAGCTAAGTAACACTCAAGCAACGGGGAATTACTCAACGAATGTCCGATATGCTTCAGGAAGCTCTGATCAAGTCGACCGACTATTCAGTACCGTCCGGCGGTAGCGGATGGCTACCACTCAAGCGACGATATTAGTAGCACCTGTATGCTCATGACGTTGACTCGTGGCCATCCGCTACCGCGGATGGTACGGAATACCCACTTGATCAGAGGTTCCTGAAGCGTATCGGACATTCATTGAGTGTCCTCAATGGTTCTGCAAACAAGTGAAAGCTATAATTAAAACGCAATGCCTGTAAGTACTAAATCTGCGCCACTGGCCGCTGTTCTCGATTCAATGACCATCGAAGGCGCGGCGGAACTAACCGAACATCTCGACGACAACGCCTTAAAGTGTTTCGCGTGCGGCCATCGCTGCTTAATCAAAGAAGGTAAGCGCGGTATCTGCAAGGTGCGTTTCAACGAGGGTGGACATCTGCGCGTCCCGGCGAATTACGTCGCCGCTCTTGCCTGCGACCCCACCGAGAAGAAACCGTTCTTCCATGTGCTGCCGGGCTCCGACACGCTGACGTTCGGAATGCTAGGCTGTGATCTTCACTGCGCTTACTGTCAAAACTGGCTCACGTCCCAGGCACTGCGCGACGACTCGGCTGGTACAAATCCAACGGTGGTTTCGCCAGATCGTTTGGTGGCAATGGCGAAAGCGTACGGCGCGTCAATGGTTGGCAGCAGTTATAACGAGCCGCTCATCACCGCCGAATGGGCGGTCGACGTTTTTCAAAAAGCGAGACCAGAGGGATTCAAAACAGCCTTCATCTCAAACGGAAACGCTACCCCGCAGGTACTCGATTACCTGCGGCCGTGGACTGATTGCTACAAAATCGATTTGAAGTCGATGAACGACAAAAACTATCGGCAGCTTGGTGGCGTTGTCGATAACATTCTCGATACAGTGCAGATGGTCCACGACCGCGGATTCTGGGAAGAGATCGTCACACTCGTGATCCCCGGGTTCAACGATTCTGTCGATGAACTAAGACGTGCGGCAGATTTTATCGCCTCAGTTTCTCCCGATATTCCGTGGCATGTGACTGCGTTTCATCAGGACTACCGCATGACTGAGAACTCCAACACGACTGCGGAACAGTTGATTCGCGCGTGCGAGATCGGACGCGAGGCTGGATTGAGATACATCTACGCCGGCAACTTACCGGGCCGCGTGGGTCGTTGG
>DATJKB010000677.1:0-5734 GCA_035491875.1 Pyrinomonadaceae bacterium
ATTCGGAAAGTTTTTAATTCAGAACAATCGATCTGATGAAGGCGAAGCCGAACTAAAGAAGGCAGTTGAAGTAGGTCCCACCGATCGAGCCGCGCGCTTTGTGTTGGCGAGTTACTACTACGTACGCAGGCAACTGGATAAAGCGGAAGAATCCTACAAAGCGCTCGCGGAGCTCGACAAGGACAAGCCTCAAGGCCCCGTAGTTCTCGCGGACTTTTATTCCTCAATCAATCGACTCGATGAAGCGATCAAGATCTATCAGGATGTTCTGGCGAAGTCGCCTGACTTCATGCAAGGGAGATATCGCCTGGGCGAAATCTACTTGCTGCGTGGCGATACTCAGAATGCAATGGCGCAGATCGACGAGGCTTTTAAAAAGGATTCGAAGGACCGTCAGGCGCTGCTGTTGCGCGCCCGCGTACGTTCAATAGGTGGCCAGCCAGAAGGTTTAAAAGCGGCTATCGAGGATCTAAACGAAGTGTTGCACCAGGATCCAAACTCCCGACCGGGTTTGTATTTCATTGCGCAGACGCACTTCTCCCTGGGAATGATCGACCAGGCCCGTAATGACGCTGCTACTCTCGAAAGAGCTTACCCGGACTACCTGCCGGCTAAGTTAATGCAACTGCAAATCAATTTGGCTGCCGGCGATGCGAAGACGGCGATAGTGCAGGCTACGGATCTCATCGATCGTCTAAATAAGACTGCTCCAGATAGCGACAACTCGCCACAGCTAATTGCAGAAATAAAGGAGAAAACCTATCTCGCGCGCGGTACTGCGAATCTCCGAGTCGGAAATGGCGTAGCGGCGCGACAGGATCTTGAAGCCGCCCGGGAAGCGGCGCCGAACGATCCTGAGGTCTACAACAGTCTCGCAGCGCTCTCGTTTTCTGAGAAAAAACGTGACGAGGCGATTGGCTTTTTTGAAGCAGCTCTGAAAATCGATAACACCAACTTCAATGCGCTGAATGGTCTTACTAACCTTTATGCTCAGAACCAGGAGCTGGATAAAGCACACGCCCGCATTGATCAGGTGTTAAGTTCAAATCCGGACAAGGCCCAACTTCACTATCTGAAGGCGCAAGTCTACGGTAACCAGCGCGACTCACAAGGTGCTGAGGCTGAGCTCCGAAAAACGTTGGAACTTGATCCTAACTACATCGCTGCGTATTCGGCGCTGGGTAACTTATTCATAAACTCGCGACAAGAAGAACGCGCCATCGCCGAGTACAAGAAGATTCTGGAGCTGCGCCCTGACAACGCCACCGCCTACACCCTGATAGGAATGCTCGAGGACTCCCGTAAGAATTACGACGTGTCTATCGACAACTATCGCAAAGCGCTCGAGCGAGATCAGAACGCAGTGATCGCAGCTAACAACCTGGCATGGTTGATCGCAACCCTGGGGAAAGGGAATATCGACGAGGCAGTACGCCTGGCCCAAGGTGTCGTTCAAAAGAATCCAAATGTTGCTGGGTTCATCGATACGCTCGGTTGGGTCTATTACAAGAAAGGTCTGTATGGCGCCGCAGTCGAACAGCTTCAGAAGGCTGTGAAAGTCGATGAAGCCGCAGCGCTTGCCCAGAAGATATCACCGAGCGCGACTTATCACTTTCATTTGGGTATGGCGCTCAAAGCGAAGGGCGACAATCAAGGCGCGCGCCGTGAAATCGACGCAGCGTTGAAGCTTGGTGAGAAGGTGCCGTTCCCTGACGCCGATGAAGCGAGAAAAGTTCTTCCCACTTTGTAACTTGGAGCGGCGGCCGCTAACGTCGCCTGCTCAACTTTTGGAACACGAATCAGGAGTGCTGTATGAGCGTTGAATTCCGGCAACGAACCACAGGTGAATACCTGAAAATTCTCCGAAGACGTAAGTGGCTAATTATTCTGCCGCTGATAGCGGTCACTACGGCGGTGGCATATGTAGTTTACCGGCTGCCAGACGTCTATGAATCCGTGACGTTGATTGTCGTTAAGCCTTCGACGCTGCCTAACTCTGTCGTGCCCAGTATGACTGAAGATAGTTTGACTCGACAGTTGGCGGGTATCTCGCAGGTAGTTACCAGCCGCAGTTCACTGGAGCCGCTTGTTGTTAAGTACGACCTGTACGCGTCCGAACGCTCCCGCGGTGAGCCGATGGAGGCCGTCATCGACACGATGCGACACGACATCAAGGTCGCAGTGAACACGAGCCGCAACGACATCACGAACGCCTTCAATATCAGTTTCCGCGGTCGTAATCCAAAAACGACCCAGGCAGTGACGGCGGAACTCGCGAGTCGATACATCGACGAGCAAACGAAGAACACAGTTACCTCAACCGCATCGGCCAGGCAATTCATCGACCAGCAGGTTCTCCAGACGAAGCAGGAATTAGACGCAGTCGATAAGCAGCGGTTGGAGTTCATGCAGACGAACGTGGGCAATCTTCCGTCGGAGGCAACATCCCTCGTCAGTCAGCTGAGCGGCTTGAGAGAACAGCAGAAAGCTCTGATGTCGGAAACCGGTCGACTTCAAGATCGAAGATCAGCACTCGCCAGCCAGTTGACGCTGATGAAAAAGCAGTCAGAGCAAACAAGAGATGATCTTGCCGAGAATATGACTGATCCAAAAACGACACTGGCATGGGCCGAGCTGACGAAGCGCAAAGCCGATTTGCAAGCCGAGCTTCAACTGCTGCTGACAAACTACAAGCCTAAGCATCCAGATGTAATTGCGAAAGAGGCACAGATCGAGGGCATCACGACCGAAATGGAACGCATGATTGCCGAGTGGAAAGAAAAAATAAAGCAGAAGCAGGAGAAGCTTGCTAACCGGCCTGATTTGAGCGTCGCTGGTCTCGGTGAGGAAGTTAAGATGGTTGAAGGTGAGATCAAACGGCAGCAGAAGTTGTTGGCAGATAACGAAAAGGCGATCAGCGATATTATCGCCCGCATCAACAACGTGCCCGGAGCGGAAGTCGCGCTCGGCGCCATCGAACGCGATTATCAAACCAAAAAGACAGCCTACGACCAATTGCTTTCGCAGCAACAGAGAATCGCATTAGGGAATGAGGCGGCAACGCAACAACAAGGCGAAGGCATTGAAGTCATCGACCCGGCAAACCTTCCTTCCAAGCCAGTTGCTCCAAAGCGATTCATGCTGGCGGGCATTGGTTTGGCGGTTGGATTGGGGTTTGGCCTTTTCATGGCCGGAGTTTTTGAGGTTCCTCGTTTGTTGACAATTCAGAATAGCGAGGACGCGCGGCATTACACGGGCTTACCAGTTCTGGTTGCTGTTCCCGAACTCTTAACGCCCCAGGAAGCTCGCAGCAAACCACGAAAGCGCCGTTTGTTACTCGCAGCCGCCATGGTGGCCACGATTGTGAGTATCCCGGTATTGGCGCTGGCGCTTAAGTTAACGCACGTCTTTGAGTTTCTGATGCAGTCGTCAGGACGATCGTAATTCGAGAGTGTTTCGAACTGGAGGGTTATAAGAGTGTACGCAGAATTCTACGGGTTAAAAGAATTGCCTTTTGCGCTGACACCCGATCCGCGCTTCATTTACTTCACTCCTTCGCACACGGAAGTAATGGCGAACCTGCATTACGGCATTGAAAGTGGCAAGGGCCTGGTCGTTGTGACCGGTGAAGTAGGCACGGGCAAGACAACGATCCTGCGCTGGATGATGCAGCGTCTCGATCGAACGGTGTTGGTTGCTTACATCTTCAATCCCCGGCTGTCAGTCGCAGAGTTTTATCAGCACGTCGCTACGCTTTTGGACGTGCAAAAGTGGGAAACAAAGTCTGAACTGTTGCTTGAGCTGGGTAAAGCTCTCGAGTCGCGTCACTCACGTGGATTGCGCACTGTCTTGATCATCGACGAGGCGCAGGGATTGTCGCCCCACGTCCTCGAAGAAATCCGACTGCTTTCGAATTTTGAGTCTAATACCGCGAAGCAGCTGCAAATTGTGCTGACCGGTCAACCCGAGTTGCGAGAGGTTTTGAACAATCCTGATCTGAGGCAGTTAAAACAAAGAATTGCGTTGCGATGCGTGATCAAGCCGCTGCCGAATGTGGAAGAAACGGATCGCTACATCACTTCACGCCTGCTCGTTGCGGGTGCCGCGCGCACTGACATCTTCTCTTCAGCAGCGATTGATTACATCTTTCGATGTTCTGAAGGAATACCGCGCAACATCAACAACCTCTGTGACAACGCTTTGCTGGCAGGTTATGCCGCGGGCGAAACAATTGTTAGTCGTTCAATTATCGAAGAGGTTGCTGAAACGTTCGACATGCTTCCACGCGCCGATCGCGGCATGCAGTTAGGTGAAGAACGAGAAGCGCCAGCCCCGATTTTCTCTTCGGCTAACCGTGCTGAACTCTGGTCAGCCGGGAGTGGCACAAAAGAGAACGATACGAAAACTATGAAGCCCATCCCCGTGGAACAAACAAACTGAGGCGACACCACTGGGAGCTATGAAGGAGAACTAATCGAATGGGAAGAGTTTTCGATGCACTGAGACGATCGAGCACCACCGAAGATTCGAGTGGCGCAAAGCGTCCATCATCAAATTCACAATCAAACACACCGCACCCTGGCGCAAACCATGATCACTCGAGTTTGCCCTCGGCCCGGCAGGTTGAGGAACAGTTATTCTCCAGTTCATCGATCCTGGCTAAGCCGATTGATTCGGTGCGAAGTTCAGCGCCCACTGCGCACACTGCGGATGTACCCGACGGGTCGGCACTCCCCGGCGGAATAGCTTCGCGTGATGCTGGGGCAACTTTGGGCGCTGCCGGGGCGGCGCGTGCGGGGGGATATGTCACTTATGACATTACCGCCGCACGCGTCGAACCTCATCTTGTCGCGGTCAGCCAGCCTCGATCCGCTTATACCGAACAGTTCCGATCCTTGCGCACCAGGATTTTGCAGGCAGCCGATCGCTTGCAGATGCGTGCGTTCGTGGTGACCAGCGCAGGTATCGCGGAAGGCAAGACGCTGACGGCACTAAATCTCGCATGGTTGTTAGCCCAGACCGAGGGCGTGCGCGCACTGGTGATCGACAGCGACCTGCGACAACCGTGTGCGACAGACTATCTCGGGATTGATGCACCAGTCGGACTATCCGAAGTGCTCGGCGGTCTGGTGCGTTTAGAAGATGCGATCGTGCGGTTGGATCCCGCAGGGTTGTACCTGTTGCCAGGTGGTCAACCGAGAGACGACGTTGCGGAGCTGCTGTCTGGTCCAAGTTACGCGCGCATTTTGACGGAAGTCAGGCGCATGTTCGACTTCATCATCATCGATGCACCGCCGCTTGGAATTTTTACCGACGCGAGTGTGTTGATGGCGCGAGCTGATGCTGCGCTAATGGTTGTGCGCGCCGGCAAGACTCGTTACTCGGTCGTCGACAAGCTACTCGATCAGATTCCGCGCGAGCGTTTGTTGGGGGTGATCCTGAATCGCGCTGAAGACCAACCCGATCAAACGTCGTATTACTACCAACATCGTTACTACAACAAGGATCGGAGTTTGAAGACCCAGGGGCAGAAACAGTTGCCACGGGAAGCTGAACAGGAGGTGGCAAGCGTCAATTGAGAGTTTCGCGACTCAATGGACGAACTTGGTTACTGATATTGGCCGAAGCGACGCTAGTGTTCGGCTCAATCATCGGCGCCGTGTACCTGCGCACCGGCATTGAAGGTGCGCCGTACGAACTGATTACAAAACTGGGTTACTGGAAAGCCGCGCTC
>DATJKB010000678.1:0-4058 GCA_035491875.1 Pyrinomonadaceae bacterium
CGACAGGCGCGCGATCTCGATGACGTCCGGGAGAAACTGGGAGATACTCGAACCGAGATAATGAAAATGAAGGAAGTCGTGAAGAGCGTTGAGTCTAGCGTGGCAGTGGGTACCGGTAATCCTGAGGTAGCGGCTAAGTTCAAAATCGAACTTGAAGAAGGCTTGCAACGCGAGTTTCGGCTGGTAACGCGCGAGACGCAGTTGCTAAATGAACTGTCGATGGCGCGAAACAAACTGGCTGAACTTAACAGTCGACTAGATTTGTTGGAAACGGAAATAAAATGACGATCACGCCTGCCGACAGCTGCCGTTGAACAACGCGCCTTCTTCAACAACCAGTGCAGGAGCGAAGAGATGTCCGGTCACGCTTGCTGTGCGCCCGAGTACCAGTTCTTTGCTGACGTGAATGTCGCCTTCAACTGTACCGTTTATCTTGGCGACCGCGACGTTGATAGTTGCCTTAGTAAGTCTTGCTCCTGCGCTGACGATCAAGGTGCCGTCCTCCGACTTCACGTTTCCTGAGAACTGACCGTCAATTCGCAGCATCGATTTAAAGCTAACTTCACCCGAAAAGGTGGACACGTCTCCAACAAAACCGAGCCAGTTATCTTGGATTTTGTTTCCGCGGGGTGTTCGCTCGTCGCTTCGGGCAACTGCTTGAGTACTCACTGCTCGTCCCTCTTTCTCGTCGACTTGTTTCAAGTTGATTTCGGGCGTGATTGTGCGGCGTGAAAACAAACTACGGAAAGCCGCACGTTGTGAAGCAGGGAGACAGGATCGACTGCTTAACTGCTTGCAAATATAAAACATTGACAAGCGATTTCAGTGTTACGATTAGGTTGCCGTTCAAATGCAGATTGCGAACAATCTTGGGTCCTCTTAACCGATCGTTTTCATAGGTGGATGTTCAAGGATCACGGATGCAACTAATCGAGTAACGAGATCGTTGCGTCCAGATCAGAACAGGAGCGAAGCGACTGCTTTCAACGCCCCACTATTCTCCTACGGCGAGGCAGTCGCTTCGCTCCTGTTCTGACTCGTAGCACCCACCTTCACGACACGCTCAAGAATAATGCCTACCAAAGAACCGACATCACACAAACACATCGAAACACGATCCGGCTTAGATCCCTGGTCGACTGCGAGTCTTCCCAAAGCTCCTTATGCGAAGGGTCTTCGGATCTTTGCCGTCATTGGACCCGGGGCGATTGTTCTTGGCGCGTCTATCGGGAGCGGTGAGTGGCTGCTCGGGCCCGCAACTTTTATCAAGTACGGCCTCACGTTACTTTGGCTGACAACCGTCGCTGTCTTTTTCCAAACGATTCTCAATACCGAGGTGATTCGCTACACGCTTTACACCGGCGAACCTGCGTTGACCGGCTTCATGCGCACTCCTCCGAAGTCGACCTTCTGGGCATGGTTCTATGCATTGCTCTTCATGCTTCAAGCTGGCTGGCCAGCCTGGGCGGCAAATGCGGCAGGTGCTGTTTTCTATCTCTTCGCAGCTCGATTGGCGGGCCCCGCCGACGCAAGAACGGTCTATTTGATCGGCTGCGGAACATTTGTCGCGTGCGTCGCGATTCTTGTGTTCAGTGGAAAGCGAATTGAACGGACGCTCGAGATTCTCAATTGGATCATGATCATCGTTATTCTGGGCGCGTTGTTTATTTTTTGTCTGATCTTCGCCGCGCCGGATCGTTGGCTCGCTGCCCTGGCTGGGTTGATTGGCTACGATCTCCAGGCCCAGCACTTTTCGTTTTTCCCGCAGAATCTTGATTGGTTATTGATCGGCGCTTTCGTCGGTTACAGCGGCGCGGGCGGCGCGTCGAACCTCATGGTCTCAAACTGGACGCGCGACAAGGGTTATGGGATGGGCCAGGTAGTGGGAT
This sequence comes from Pyrinomonadaceae bacterium, assembly GCA_035491875.1. GTDB lineage: Bacteria > Acidobacteriota > Blastocatellia > Pyrinomonadales > Pyrinomonadaceae > PSRF01. The sequence goes on from DATJKB010000678.1 coordinate 1,890, forward strand.
TTATTCCGTCAGCCGTGAGCGGACAAAAAGTGAAGCTTGCCCATAGCGGCAGTGTGTTTCAAGTGACGCGTGAGAGCTTTCGCAATTGGCTTGCGTGGTGGCGCATCGTGCGTTTTGACCAATGGGGTGTGTTCTTTCTCGGCGGATTAATCGGAATGGCCTTGCCTGCAATCCTTTACACATCTGTGCTGCCTCCGGGAAAAGACATACGCAATCTCGGCATCGCTGCTGAACTCGCCAACTCGGTAAGTGCACGCAGCGGTCGCGTCATGAGTCTCGCGCTCGCGACGATGAGCGTTTGGGTGTTATTCAAAACGCAACTCGACATTCTCGAAGGAATGACACGAAGCATGACAGACATGCTCTGGAGCGGAAGCCGTCGAGTCAGGAATTGGCGCGGCGGTGATGTGCGACTAATCTACTACTCGATACTGACGGCGGCGGTGATCTGGGGACTAATTGCTCTGCGACTTTCGCAACCAATCCTTCTGCTGCAGCTCAGCGCGAACGTCGCCGGTCTGGTAATGGTGATTAGCTCAATTCATATTTTGTACGTAAACACGAAACTGTTGCCGCGAGAATTGAAGCCACCGATGTGGCGACGAGCGTGTTTGATTGGGATGGCGTTGTTCTACGCTTTCTTTGTTTATCTTTGGTTGATGGGTGGCCTGGTTCCAGATCGCAGCAAAGGTTTCCTGTTTATGCTGTGGAAATGAAGATATTTATGATTGTAGATTTTTGATTGAAGATTGGAGATTGATGATTGCTGATGCTGATTGATGGTTGCTGGTTTTTGAGGAGCAATCGACAATCTAAAATCTAAAATCATCAAATGTTTTTTTACGATGCGTTTCAGAATCATTCTTCTTCTTCTACTGCTGACATTCTCCACTTCATGTCGATTGACGCGGCGCACTGAAGTGAAGAATGCGGCGCCCACTGCGTCTCCTATCTTAGTTACACCTCGTCTTCCCTCCCCCAAAGGTTTCGTCAACGACTACGCCAACGTCTTTGATAAAGATGCTAAAGCTCGTCTCGAAGCACTTCTGACAAAACTCAAGGAGAAATCGAATATTGAATTCGCGGTTGCGACGGTTGATACAACGAAAGGTGAATCAATCCTTAACTACTCACTGAATGTCGCGAGAGAATGGGGCATCGGTCCGAAAGACACTTCGCAAGGAGGTGGGATGTTGCTCCTGCTGGCAATTAAGGATCGCAAGTGGCACCTACAGGTGAGCCGATCGTTGGAGAAGGATTTGCCGAATGAGGTTTGTAAGGAGTTGGGCGACCAATCAGAGCCGTTGTACAAAAACGGGGATTACGCAGGTGGGGTAGAAAAGTATGTGGCAGCTCTTATCAAACGACTCGAAGAACAACGGAATTTCCGATTGAACACTTAAGAAGACGATGTACTCAAGATGGGGTGCGCGCAATCGCAAAGGACTCCGTTAGGAGTCGAATGTTTATAGCACGCGGACGAATTAAGACCTCCGGCGCAGTTAAGAGGAGCGGACCAAGCAGCGCATTGTTCACGTTGCGATGTCCGCTCCTCTTAACTGCGTGACCTTTTTCCTATCGCCGCAACTATAAACATCCCACTCCTAGCGGAGTGAGTTAGACAGAAACACTAAGAATCAAATCAATCTTCTTCTCAACAAATCCAACGCGGCTTGTGAAGCACGCCAGCGCACGAGGTGTCGATCGCCTGGCAGGTTTAATTTGCGATGCTCAGTTCCGCTTTCCGACGCTATCGCAATGTAGACAAGGCCCACCGGCTTTTCTTCAGTTCCACCGCCCGGACCGGCTATGCCCGTAATCGCCAAACCGAAATCAGTTTCCGCGCGATTGCGAATTCCTTCAGCCATTGCTTCGGCAACTGGCGCACTCACCGCTCCATGTTCGAGGAAGAGAATCGGTTCGACACCGAGCGCCCTCATCTTTGCATCGTTCGAGTAGGTGACAACTCCCTCGATGAAATACTTCGATGATCCGGGAACATCCGTCAGACGTTGCGCAAGCAAGCCGCCCGTACAACTCTCCGCAACTGCAAGCGTGTAACCTCCGACAGAAAGTTTGAGCCCGACAACTTGCTCCATCGTTTCGCCGGCAAAGGCGAAGACTGAAATTCCCAAGCGCTCCTCGATCTGTTCGGAGAGCCGATCCAGC
>DATJKB010000679.1:0-4808 GCA_035491875.1 Pyrinomonadaceae bacterium
GCCCGCTTTGCTTCACAAACACTGGGAGCAAAGAAAGCCGCTATCTTGTTCGACTTCAACTCTCCTTACGGTCGTGGTCTAACAGATTTCTTTGAGTTTGGTTTTGCGAAACGTGGCGGCCGTATCGTGACCAAGCAATCGTACATGCAAGGCGATGTTGACTTCAGAGGACAACTGAGCACGATTCAAGCGAGCGAACCTGACGTTATCTACATCCCTGGCTATTACAACGACGTAGCGCTGATCGCCAAACAAGCACGGACGATCGGGTTGAAACAACCTCTACTGGGCGGTGACGGCTGGGACGCACCGGAGCTTTGGCCACTCGCTGGCGATGCTCTCAATATCTCTTACATCTCCACTCATTATTCCGTTGACGATCCCTCTCCAGCGATTCAAACATTTGTGCAGGAATACAAACAACGCTTTCAGAATCTGGTTCCTGATGCCCATGCCGCGCTCGCTTACGATGCGACGCGCGTGCTTGCCAACGCGATTGAGCGAGCAGGTTCAACTGAAGGTTCGAAGATTCGCGATGCCCTTGCGGAGACAAAAGACTTTCCTGGAGTGACCGGCGTAATTAGATTTGATTCGGAGCGGAATGCGGTGAAGCCCGCCGTGGTTATGAAACTCGAAGACGCGCGTTATATCTATCAAGAAACTCTGCAACCAGAACAGGTGAGCGCAACACCAACGCCAACAGCAACGCCAACTCCGAAAAAGAAGCGACGATAAGTTTCATAGAGACGTTAGCGAAGCTGCCGATCTCACTTCGCGTCTCCCGCAAACACAAAATCAAGATTCCGCACTTCGCCCGGAACCAGCGTTATCTCGGTCTCTTGTTCGCCAAGCTTTTCGTGCCACGCTATCACCTGATACCTGCCTGCCGGAATCGCACCGATCTGATACCGACCAAATGCATCTGACGTCGCAAAGAAAGGGTGGTCGAACACCGCGACGTATGCCTTCTCCCACGGGTGTTGGTTACACCTGAAGGGAATTGCAAACTCTGCTCGCTCGAATTTCTCTACTAACGAAGAATTCGGGAGCTGCGATTTATTCCATTCGCGATTGAGCTTCGGCATTGGGTGGGTGTTGTGAAAGGTAAGATCGTTGTTCTCAATGCTCAATGGCTGATTCACACGAACTCCGACCACACGAGGAGCAAAACGACAGTTTCTACGGTGTAAGACTACCGGCGCGGTTGGGGTCTCGAACGACAATAGTCGTAAAGCTTCGCCTGATTTGAAATAGATAAATACATTCTCGAGTTTGTCACCGTTCCGGACTACGTACTCCGTAAATGCTTGATTGCCGTTCGCCAGGCAAATAGGATCAGCCGACGTATCGATTCGTACCGGCTTCGACGTCTGGCCTTTAACGGTGACGGTGCCCACTAATGTCGCTTCATTACCTGTCGATTTGTAAGGAGTCTTGGTCTGGTTCGCTTCCTGGTGTGGCAGCGCTAACACAAAACCAGCTAGAACAACGAGGATTGTTCGCGTCAGCATAGAGTTACCTCCTCCTTTCGATGGTGTGTGCAGGCTAAATCAATCTAGAGGCACTTGCAAAGTCCTGATACCTCCAAATTGCTGAACGAATGTCCGATATGCTTCAGCTTGTCGTCGACGTGCCTAGTCTCAACGCCACTGAAATTGCTCAACGAGTGTCCGATATGCTTCAGCTTGTCGTCGACGTCCTCTACACTCAACACTTAAGATCAGCGAAACCTTCTGACGAATTCTTTCCAGTGGTTCGGACATTTGTTAAGCCATTCCTGTTAGGTTGAGTGATGATGAGAGTGACGACAAGCTGAAGCATATCGGACATTTGTTGAGCCATTCCTGTTAGGTTGAGTGATGATGAGAGTGACGACAAGCTGAAGCATATCGGACATTTGTTGAGTCATTCCTGTTGGGTTGAGTGATGATGAGAGTGACGACAAGCTGAAGCATATCGGACATTCGTTGAGCAGTGTCTATCAAGTTGAGTGTTGGGCATGACGAGACAAGCTGAATTAGCCTTTTGCAAAAACTACTCGTAGTGGGTCGCAGTGATCTACTTTGCTCTTCCTGCAAGATCGCGCCGCGCATCGGTAAGCGCGCTTTCGACAGCGTTCGGAGCGGTTCCACCTTGAGCTGACTTAGCATCCAGCGTCCGCTCGAGCGTCAAACATTCAAAGACGTCACTTGAGATTAGACGGGAGAACTTCATGAATTCTTCGAGCTTCAACTCCCCCAGCTCTTTCTTCTGTTCGAGCGCATACATAACTACCCTCCCAACTACCTCGTGCGCTTCACGAAACGGAACACCCTTGCGAACGAGATAATCGGCTAACTCGGTGGCATTCATGTAGCCGGTCGATGCCGCGGCATTCGCTCTCTCCCTGTTCACTGACAGGTTGCGGAGGACGGTCGATGAAATCTCAAGACAAGCATGAACAGTATCGAAACTGTCGAACACTGCTTCCTTGTCTTCCTGCATGTCTTTGTTATAGGCGAGCGGAAGCCCCTTCATGGTTGTAAGCATGGCGTGCAGGTGCCCAAACACCCGCCCCGTCTTACCGCGAACGAGCTCCATCGAGTCGGGATTCTTCTTTTGTGGCATCAAGCTGGATCCCGTCGCAACCGCATCTCCCAATTCGAAGAAACCAAACTCATGAGTGCAGTACAGGATGATGTCTTCAGCCAATCGCGACAAGTGCATCATCACGAGCGAACACGAGCTCAGAAACTCGATAACAAAATCGCGATCGCTGACAGCATCAAGACTGTTTTTCGAAACGCTGTCGAATCCGAGTTCACGCGCCAACACTTCACGATCAATGTTCAGCGATGTTCCCGCGAGTGCGGCAGAACCCAACGGCAAAACATTCACTCGACTACGAACATCATGCAGACGTTCCGCGTCGCGCGCGAGCATCTCGAAATACGCAAGACACCAGTGGGCCAACACCACGGGCTGCGCGCGCTGTAAATGCGTGTAGCCGGGTATCACGATCGCGCGATGCGCTTCGGCGAAATCCAGTAATGCTGTTTGCGTATCGCGTAACTGCTCGCTGACGGAATCGATCGCGTTGCGAACCCAAAGCCGGAAGTCAGTGGCCACTTGATCGTTGCGACTGCGACCGGTGTGGAGTTTCTTGCCGGCGTCACCGATAAGCTCGACCAGTCGCGCTTCAACGAACGAATGAACGTCTTCTGCATCGGAGTTAACAAGGTAAGCCTGGTCAGATTGGGCCTTTTCTATGATCGTTCCTAGCCCTTCGCGAATTTTGCCGGCTTCCTCCGAAGTGATCACACTCGCACCGAATAGCGCCTCACAATAAGCGCGGCTCGCCTCAATATCGACTTCCAGCAACCGCACATCGAATTTGAACGAGTTATTAAAGGCGGCGAAACGCAGGTCTGCCGAGTCCTTAAACCGCCCGCCCCACAATTTCTTTCCTTCCGACATCGCGCCTCCGCTGACCAAAAGTAGTTTGACGAATACCCAACCCGAGTGCTAGTTTATGCATCTATGCATCGATTATGCAATGTTAGGGCATAATCGGAGTTATTTGAGCCGAAATGAACAAGAGAGAGCGGCAACAAAGGGTTTTGAGTTTGATTCGCGCGAAGCCAATCGGCAAGCAGGAAGAGCTACGCGCAATGCTGGAACGCGTTGGCGTTCCGGCGACTCAGTCGAGCGTGTCGCGTGATCTCGAAGAACTCGGCATCGTCAAGCACCATGGTGTTTACACGTTGCCGCAAACAAACGGCGCTGCTGCTCGAGGTTTGGTGAGTTTAGATCAGGCTGGCGAATGTTTAGTAATCGCCCGGACCGAACCAGGCCGCGCCTCGGCAGTCGCGGTTGACATCGACGCCGCAGCGATTCCCGAGATCGTCGGGACAATCGCTGGAGAAGACACGATTTTCATCGCCGTTCGCGAAGCGAAAGCGCAACGGCCGACGATCAAGAGGATCTGGGAACTGTTTTCATGACTTGTCCGTTGTCCGTGGTCAGTGGTCCGTTGCAGTACGTAGGCTTCGAACCACCGAGAACAACGGACAACGGACTACGGCCTACGGACAAACACGGTGACTGACAAAAAGATCAACAAGATAGTTTTAGCGTATTCAGGCGGCCTCGACACCTCCGTAATGCTGCGCTGGCTCAAAGAGCATTATGGCTGCGAGGTGGTTTGTTATTGCGCCGACGTAGGCCAGGGACAAGAGTTAACGGGCCTGGAGGAAAAAGCTTATCAAACTGGCGCGTCGAAACTCTACATAAAAGATCTGCGCGAAGAATTTGTGCGTGATTACGTTTGGACGGCGGTTAAAGCAAACGCTGTTTATGAAGGCATCTATCTAATGGGAACGTCGCTGGCCCGGCCAGTGATTGCCAAACATCAAATCGAGATCGCGCGACTTGAAGGTGCCGACGCGGTCGCGCATGGTGCAACTGGAAAAGGCAATGATCAGGTTCGCTTCGAACTAACTTATTACGCACTGCAACCAGACATCACAGTGATTGCTCCCTGGCGCGAATGGGAATTTAAAGGGCGAATGGATCTGATCGGTTATGCTAAAGAGCACAAAATCCCGGTAACTGCGACCGCAGAGAAGCCTTATTCCACCGACGCCAACCTGATGCACATCTCGTATGAAGGTGGCATTCTTGAAGATCCCTGGGCTGAACCTCCGGAGAACATATTTCAATTGACGCGTTCACCTGAGAACGCGGAATCAGAGCCACAGTATTTGGAGATCTCATTCGAGAAAGGCGAGCCGGTTGCTGTCGATGGAAAGAAGCTCGATGCGGTGTCG
>DATJKB010000680.1:0-16467 GCA_035491875.1 Pyrinomonadaceae bacterium
CGACCTCGACAGCGTGGCGCGTCTCACTCGAATACTTCACCGGTTATCTAATCGAGAAAGCGCTCTCCGTCGATAACATCTTCGTCTTCGTAACCGTTTTTGGTTACTTCGCTATTCCCGCGAAGTACCAGCATCGCGTTCTCTTCTACGGCATTCTGGGCGCACTGTTTTTCCGCGCGGTGTTCGTAACGTTGGGAGCCGCGTTAATGCGTTATCACTGGGCGCTGATCGTCTTTGGAGTTTTTCTTATCTTCACGGGAATTAAGATTTGCTTCACCAAACAAAAACCAATAGAGCCTGAGAAAAACCTTTTGATTAGATTGCTGCAACGGGTCGTACCAGTTACCCACGAATTTCATGGTGGCCAGTTTTTTTTCAGATTGCATGGACGCCTTGCCGCTACTCCTTTGTTGATTGGTTTGGTTTTCCTCGAAGCCACCGACATCGTTTTCGCCGTCGACTCGGTCCCGGCGATTTTTGCGATTACACACGAACCTCTGATCGTTTTCACCTCAAACATCTTCGCAATCCTGGGCTTGCGGGCGATGTATTTCATGCTGGCAGGAGCGGTAGATAAATTCCATCTACTTCAGTATGGACTCGGTGTAGTACTTGTATTTGTCGGCCTGAAAATGGTGTGGCTGAATGACCTGTTTGGCGGCAAGTTTCCTATAACGATCTCGTTGAGTGTTATTGCGTTGGTCATTGCGATGTCGATCGTGCTGTCGCTGCTTTTTCCGAAGCGTCAGTCTGAAGCGGCTGTGGAGAGTTCAAGTCAGTTGGAGCAACGAACGATAGTAGCTCGAAAACCGACTTCTCCGGATAATGATGGCTGGCGAAATAAAGGCAGAGTCTCGCGCGAGACTCTCAAGTTACTTTGGAAGGTGGTCGCGCTCTATCTGCTTTTGATGGGACTCGGTCTTATTCTAGCTACTGCGTTGCAGTAGAAAACATGCAGGGGCGCTAGATTTGTGATCTAAGGTTTCTTGACCGGCGGCGGCTTTGGCGGTGGGGTAGTTTGAGGTGGCATTTCGTCGTCTTCACCAACCTCGTCGATAACTTTCAACTCGGCGCCAAACTTCTGATAACTGCGGTAGCGGACGTCGTTGCGGCTTTGAAGAACGAAGCCTCGCTGAGTATCAGTCATCAGGATTTCCGAGTGTGTCGGCAAAAGATACTTCCGCTCACCAATCATTACCCACTCGTAATCAATTACGGTGTGCGCTGCGGTGATGGGAAAGCCTGCGGGGATCTCTGTCGCTATCTGTTCAAAACGAAGCACGCGATCCAACTCACGATCAATCCAGACACGTCCCTGGGAGCCAACAATTGTTCCGTTACTCATACTGCCGACGCTCAAGCTGAGCTGCGACAAATCTCTTTTAATTACGTATTCAAATACCAACGTGCGGCGTTCTCGAACAACGTCAGTGTCCACAACGCGGAATTCTGTTTTGGATTCTGGTTTGAATATATCGGCGAGCGCAGAAATGTATTCAACGCCACTGGAGGTTGCACCCTTCACATATTTCCCGAGGTCCTTGGTTGCCTTCACATCGTCAGCCGCGGGTACACCGTCAATCGAGAGTAGCTTGTATTCCTCTCCGGCATTAGCGCGAAAGCCCACGGCGATCGCCAGGTTGTCCTGCGGCACCCAGTTCGTAGTGTTGCCATACGCGACTGAACGCCTGATCAACTGTTTGACGATGAAGTCGGGCATCGCATTCGCCGCGGCCAGTGTGACGTTGCGTGTGCGCTCAAGCAGTTCATTCGCTTCCATAACATTGGGAAGCGCTGAAGCGGTGGGATTAACTCGACGACGTTCCGCTTCTTCAAGAGTGCGTCGCAGCACCGCGTCGTTACCGCTCTTTGTCGCAACCAGCGAACGCATTCCGTCAGTAAGTGGAAACCCAATACCGCGCCGCCGGATCTCCTCAACAATTTCGTCGCGTTTTTCAGGGCGACGAGGTAATTGATAAAGCATGCTCACCAGCTCTTGGCTTGTGATAGGTTTTTGCTGTGGCTGAGCTGTTTGAGCGAACAGTAAAGCGGGCGCAACGAGTAGGAACGCTGCCAAAAGAAAGACTGGTATCTTGCGGGAAAACATTAGGAGAAACTCTTGGGTTTTATTGGGCCTCACTTCCGATGGGCGTTTGGTGGCGATAGTTGCCTGTAATAATGCAATGGGCTGCTGTCATTGTCGAAGATCGGAACTGCTTTGTCCACTCGTCCATTGAAAAGACCATGGTACATAATCATCAGTCGCCGACTTTCATTGGAATAGTTCAAGCTTCCATAAATGCAGTGAGGAAGGGTGGCTTGCCCCGCTCAATGTCCACCACATTCAACGTTGAGTGTAAGGTACATTGAGCGGGGGCAAGCCACCCTTCCTCACTGCGTTTACCTGAGCTTGAGTTATTTCAGTGAATATTGAGGACTGATTATTATGTCCGTTGAAACGTTCATGTGCGCTTGCGTTGTTATGGATCTCGGCCGGGGTAATCCAGCCAACTGATGATGTTTTGATACGTTGAATGGTGTGCGACACTCGGACGCATTTAGCCGCAAAGAGTAGAGATTGCCTGCAGAATGATCTCACTGCATCGTTCAAGTTCGACGATCGGAACGAACTCACCCGTCCGGTGTGCTTCGCGAATATCTCCTGGACCAAAGACGACTGCTTCGCTGCCGAGCACGGTCATCTGCGCCGCTTCGGTTCCAAACGCAACTGTTCCGGCACGCTTTTCAGCGAGTCGTTCAAGCAGAGAAACGAGTGACGAATTACGTCCGGTTTCGAAACCCGAATCCAAACGTTCGAGTTTCACCTCTGCATCGAAATCAGTTTCAGTCTTCCGCTCCTCGGCGATCGCGACGTTAAGCAAACTGAACACATGATCAGAAGGCTGAGACGGTATCGGACGCCACTCAACTGTGAAACGACATTCACCGGGAATCACATTCTTCGCGCTGCCGCCGCGAACCAGTCCAACATTGATTGTGGTATACGACGGATCAAAATCCGGATGCTGATCTGCCTTCAATTGTTCGGCGAACTGTTCCAATCTGTTAATTAAGCGGGCCGCGCGAAAGACGGCTGACGCGCCGAGCGAAGGATACGCACTGTGCGCTTCACGCCCACGAACCACGACCTCAGCAAGCGAGTAACCTTTGCCCGCTCGGATCGGTTGTAGTGAGGTTGGCTCACCAACGATGCTGTAGCGTGGCCGCAGTGTATTTAGATCTGCGAGAAACTTGGCGCCACGTAATCCGATCTCTTCATCGGAGGTGAAGACCATTGCTAATGGCTGGCGTAGGCTCTTTAGATCAATGCGCGCGACGGCCGTTAAAGCAGCCGCAATGAACCCTTTCGTGTCGCATGAGCCACGCGCGTAAAGTCGATCGTCACGTTCAGTAAGTGACAGCGCTTCTCCCCAATGCGGATCGAAGGGGACAGTGTCGGTATGGCCCACAAGCGCTAGTTCAACTTTTGTCACGTCAGACAATTCAGTTCCAACGACCGCAACGAGGTTGATCTTCTCGAGTCCGTTTTCGTCAACATAGGAAAAGCGACGAGTAACGAATCCCAGGTTGGCACAACGTTGGTCGAGATAATTAATGATGGACGCGTTGGAAATTGCGGAGACTGAGTTGATCGCAACTAGTTCGGCTAACGTTTGTTTCAAGTTCATGATTACATCTTCAATTCGCCGGAAGTCTTAAATACCCCCAACGGCAGTTGGGGGATCGTTCAAGTTCCGCCTACCACAACCGCTGTGGACAATCCAACGCGCCGCGAACGAACTCGAACAAAACAACTCTACTGAATGCGCGCGCGTTGAAGGGTTTTTATCACCTGTTGTAGGTTGGACCTGAACCATCCCCCAACTGCCGTTGGGGGTATTCGTGTGTGGATCAACCTGAAGCTATAAACATGCCACTCCTACCTGAGTGAAAGCCGCTGTCTGTCACACCCAGAGTTTTTCCTGCAACGTAGCGAACTCCATGATCACATTTTCCTGATCAGCATGACGCCCGTCTTCTATTATCTTCCTTCCTCCCACAAACACCTCCCTGATCGCCGTACGCGCCCCTGAAAAGATCAAACACGACAGCAAATCGGTTGTCGATGCACCGGCAATCGAAGGATCATAAAGATCAACGGTAAAGAAATCCGCCGGCGCACCTTCGGCAAGACTTCCGCCGTTAAAGCCAAGACTCGTTCCGCCGTTCACGGTCGCGCACGCGAACAACCTTTTTGCCAGTGCCGATCGATCATCGTCATCAACCGGTGCGAGCACATTTCTGGAAGTCCGCTGCAGTCGCAGGTGATACTCAAGTTCGCGAGCATCCTCAAACAAATCTATTTGCGTTTGGCTATCCGTACCTAACGACACCGGCACACCGTGTTGGAAGTAACCGTCGACCGGAACCACTCCATCACCGAGGTTCCGTTCTGTTGTCGGGCAGGCGCAGACTCCTGCGCGCGTTTTTGCGAACGCGCCAATCGCTTTTGACGAAACGTGAATCGCATGGACCGCGGTGAATCGTTCACTCAACAGACCTTCAGTTTCGAGCAAGGCAACTGGCGATCGTCCATGCTCTTCAATACATGCTGAAACTTCCGCCGGTTGTTCTGCAACATGCATGTGGACCTGCAAACTGTGTTGCGTGGCAAAATCTCCGACCTCTTTCAAGTAATCCAGAGGAACTGCGCGAACACTGTGTGGCGCAACGCCGATCCACGCCATTCCGGCCCCCGTGTTCACGTGAGCCGCCAAACTACTCACGTTGTCGAGATAACGATCGTTGGTTTCAATAAACCGCGCTTGCAATGGATTCGCTTCTTTTTGATAGCCGGCGCGAGCGTACGCGACGCGTAATAGTGCGATTCGCAAACCAACGTCGTTCGCAGCGCGAATGACTTCCTTCGCCAATAGATTTGGATCGGCATAAGCGCCACCATCAGCAGCGTTATGCAAATAATGAAACTCGCCCACAGCTGTGATTCCGCTTAGAGCCATTTCGAGAAACGCCATACGCGATGCTGCGTAAACATCGTCCGGCGAGAGCTCATTTGCCGCGTGGTACATCAATTCACGCCACGTCCAGAAGCTGTCGGTTTGGTTTGAGGAGCGATATTCGGTGCGACCGCGAATTACTCTCTGAAATGCGTGGGAGTGAGCGTTGATGAGACCTGGCAGTAATGCCCGGTTCTTTAATCGTAGGGGCTGACCTACCTGCTCGGCGGGAACGATGCGAATGATCTTACCGGCGTTACAAACAACAGCAAGGCCAGATTCAAAGCGACCGTCGGCGTATAAAAGGTCCGGCAGCCATGCCTTTTCTATATCGCTAGTCAATCAAGCTCCCGGTCAGCGGCCTTCGACAGGTTGAGACGCGATCGTCGTTCGCGAGCCAGCGCCATGAAAGAGTCGACGCGTCAGCGAAGCGGCATAACTCTTCAGCAAACGTAAGGGGCGATAGCAGTAATACAGAGGCTGCAACCTGGGCGATAATGACAGGCTCTGCCAATCAGAAAGCGTGGGCACAAAGACCACGCGGAACATCGAAGCGAACACATCTCGCTTCCTATCCATGATTCGAAAATTCTTCTTCATCGCCCGCGCAGAAGAATATTCCAATTCACGCTCGTTGAAGATGGTGGCCAACGTTTCATCTGCCAACGGTCGCATGAAAGCTGTTTCGTCGCAAACGTCAGCAGGAATCTTTACATCACCAAGTTTTCTCGCCAAATTCAACCCGAGAGCAAGCATCTTCAGACTATTCGTTGCTCGCGCTCGTGAGATTAATTGGGCCCAATCAATATCTGTCTCGCTTTGGATGATTTCCGCTAACGACGTGATCCATTCGAGCCGCGACCAGTAGTGCTTCGCTCCATGCATGCATTGGAAGAGAATCAAGTCTTCTACCGCGAAAACTCTGAAAGGCTGTCCTCCCAGCGACGTCTCGCCCGAGCGTGCAAATACATCCTCCGTCTTTAACTGAAACGGAAATGCCCGGGGAGCGAGAGACCAATGCAAATCAATTACAGTAAACCGGTTGTCTCGGACAAACTGGATTTCGCAATGAAAGTTGAGATGCGCTTCCTGTTGAGACGACGTCAACGCGGGCACCATTTCATATCCGAGCGACTCAAGCAGTTCCTTTGCGCGCTGGAAGTTCTCGACTTCGATAAGAACATCAACATCGCCGGCTTGGCGAAGACTGTTCTCACCATACGCAACCTCGGCGAGTACTGCACCCTTGAAGACCAATACGGGAAGTTCGCTCTGATTGAAAAGTTGAAGGACCTCCGTGAGGCGGCCCATTAGAGTCAGGACCGACTGACAATTCTCGATAGACTCTTGCTTGACGGCGGCGAAATGCGTAGGCGGTACTTCGTTAACAACGGTGGCGAGATGCCGGTACAGCAGTGGAATCAAACCGTGCGTTCGGGCTGTAGCGGTTAGATAGGTCCAATCCAACGGAGCTGACAACAACCGACGAAGATCACAGCGCCGCCGGTCATCTAAGTCGCGTCGGGCAATACAGAGAATTAGTTCGTGTTCGGCACGCGTTGTTGTCATGCGGTCGCCTGCATTTCTCGTTCAACGGCTGTCATCTGCCTGCGCCAGGATGCGGCGTACATTCCATTACGTTCGATCAATTCGATGTGCGTGCCCGATTCGGCGATGCGTCCATCCTTCATCACGTGAATGACGTCAGCATGCATCGCGGTAGTAATGCGATGCGTGATGATGATCGCGGTTTTTCCAGAATCGGGACCTGAAACAGAAGCGTAAATAGCCTGCGGAGATCATTGAAACGAATTTCTTTCACGACTACATCGTCGATTGTGATGACTCCTTGCTGCACGGCACTCAAAGCGCCGTCCCAGGATTAGCTGCTGTACTTTTCCGCGAGCTCTCCTATGCGGGTTAGCGCGTCAACTTCGCTTGTAAATCTTTCCGGGAACCGTTCAAGCAATTGTTTTGCAATCTCGCTGGACGATTGTTTGCCTTGCATCTGTTTGAGCACGAAACTGTCGAGCAAGCCTTCTTCGTTCAATGTAGGCAGGTATGCACCGCTACGCTTGCGAAGCTGCAGTGATGAGAGTGGGGTTGCAAAAAAAGACGACTGTTTGAAGTCGGCTTTAATTCTTTTTGACCCTGCTTCTGACGCGATTGTGTGCCATCGCCAAACGTAATCATCGCACACAAGATCGGCGTTGATTGAAATCTTAACAACATCGCCTTCTTTGAGTGCGATCGGCTGGCTAAGTGGAAAAAACGCCTGACCGTAGATCAATTTCGGACAATCAGGAGCGTTAGAGAAAGTGACGCCTTCCGAGAGTGTGGAATCAAACCAAACACAAAGTCCATGAGCCGTTCCGTCTTGGACGACATTCAAGGTGACTTCGCTCTCGAGATCCGGATTCTTGATCGTCGTATAGTCCAATTCAGCCAAGCGCACGCGCTCGGTTAGCAACTGTTCGGCCGAAGAACGCTTCAATTTAATCCAGCTATTGGCGACGAGACGTTTGCCCGCTCTCAGATCAACTTCGCAAATCCCGTTGTCCCATGGTTCACAAAATCTCTGGTATTCCTTCGGACTCTCGATAATTGCCGCATACAACGTGTCGCGTTCAGCAATGAGTTTTCCGTTAGGTGCGAGCAGACGAGTTCGAGCATCTTCGATCGACGGGATGTGACGTTGAAACAATGGGAGAATGCCACGAAGATCCGAGACGATCACATCTGCCTTTTCTGGGAGATCCATTCGAGTTGAAAGCTCTTGGATTAGCTCGATCCGATCGCTTAGGCCATTCGCCTGCACAATTGCTCTGGCCAGTCCAATACTGTTATCCGGTTCGATCGCATACACCTTGCGGGCTCCAAACTGGCAAGCGACTATTGAAAAGAACGCAGTGGCGCCACAGCCGATCTCCACCACAACATGCCCGGGCTCGATCGATTGCCGCAACGCACGCGTATACGCCTCGCGACGAACCGTGTCGGCAATCATCTCCCCATACGCGACGACGCTGTACATATCTATCTGTTCTTAATGGCTTGCTCCGCGCTGAGATCGCACGTCTCGAATGATCACTTCACAGAGTTCCGGTAGGCGCCCTTCATCACAGTGAGGATAAATGCTCTTGATAGGAATTGACGTAGCGATTGACGACAGAACGCGGAACTCTTCAGCTCGTAACGAGCGGTCAATTAGATTGTTGGCATACCCGTTAGCCAACAAACTCAACATTGCTTCGGCCTGCGAGAGGGGTCGTATCGAAGGAGCTTGATCCTCCTGCAGCCGCGTTTCCAATGTATATACAGCTCTCAACGGTAAGGGCCTGGTGCAAAACAACTCCGGTCGGTTTTCGAGATTGAGATAACACTTATCCCATGTCCCAACTGGCACCAAGCGCGGCAATGCCTCATGGTGCCCGTAAAGCATGTTTACCGCCTGGGGCCATAAGCGCACATGTGGATAAGCTGGTTCGATAGAACAACTACCGTTCTCGAGCCTTATCGCAGCGACGTCGTCAGTCAAAATCGGGAAACCAAGTTCTACAAAGGCGGCCGCCGTAGTCGACTTTCCAGAGCCGCCAGGCCCAACCAAGGCTACGGCCTGGTCATCGATGTTTATGACACTCGCGTGTAAACAGGTTTGCCCTCTTAGACGCAGGACGAAACCAAAGATAGGCCCCATCAGATAGACGAAAACATCCTCGATGGTCATATTCGATGGTCGTGAGCACCAGATCTCTTTTCCAAATTCATCAAGAACAAATTCGATCCCATCGCAGTATCGAAGTCTATATCCAAAAGGCTCCGGAAGTTTCCATGCCCTGAGAATTGGCTCGCCGAATTCGTCAGTCGAATCGCTAGCAAAGAAAAAAGGGTTCGCTTCATCACCGACATCGGACTTCAAACCGTCCGTAAAGTGGACCTTAACCTGCTCCGGTGTGCTTGCCACGCACGTGAGCCCCGGTATGGGTAGATCAGAACTAAACGTTAGGCCGTAAGCAGCGTAATGAAAGGTCATAGTTAGCTTCACGCTTATCGTTGCAGGTTCCTCCTGGACATCTTCGCCTTGATGCTCTGACGCATTGTGGTCGATGCGAGAACGATGGAGATCGATGAAGGATTGATTGGTCTGTCGGCATCAACCGTCGTGTTATTCAACGTGAACTTTCCTCGTGGCTCCTAACCGGAATTCGTTTCGATCTTGTAGGAGTTTCTAAACCACTGGTCCAAACTAAATGGTCTGGCATTTACCCAATAACTAAAGCTGTCGGTTTCAGCCGCGAGCGACGGAACCGCGGGGCGGTCAATGTAATTTGAAACGTCAGCAACCGGGTCGAAAGCGTCAATCTCCGCGATTTTTTTACTGAATCTTAACTGAAGGCCGGGGTCACCGCTAAGCGGGGTCTTCGGCCGTTTACGTACAGATTCGGGCAGAACGCCGCGCATTGTCTCCCGCAAGATGTATTTCCCCAACAACCACGGAATGATCGGCACGCCGAGCAGAAAATTTACCAACCGCACATCGGTCAAAGGGTGTCGTACTTCAAGCGGCAAACGCGTAACACCCGCATCGAAAAAACTGAACAACGCGCTCCACATAGGCGAGTTCAGGTTTCTAAACGCAGACGGTCGCGTAGGATGCGCATTAACAAATGCCGTTTCGTGATCCCATCGTTCCTTGAGATTCATACGTTTTGCGAAACTGGGATTGATCCAAACAGGATAGGTTGACTTTTCTCTTTGACTCTTTCGATCCTGCCACCACGTTCGAATACCAACCGGCGGTGGACGCCGCTCGTAATAAACGTAGCGCAACATTTGTTCAAATAGCGGTCCGAAGCTACCCGTGCGCCACAATTCGTGGAACAAATGCCGCGGCGTCTCACTCATGAAAGTGTCGCCATCCCATCCTGTTAGAGCAACACGGGAGGATGTTGATAAGCGAAGTACTAGTTCGTCAGAGACAACATAAAACGGTTCGACGTTAAATGGCTCGGGGGCATTTCCGCAGGTTCGAGAACTCTCGCCCATATTGATTGTGGGCGCATCGAGAAACTCGATGGGAATGCCGAGAGCGTCAGCTACCTGACCGGCATATAGTCTTTCGTCGTCCTGAAAGGCAGACTCGTAAAGAGTGCAGTAGGCTTTCAGCTCGCCTGATACTGGGTGTCGTTTCTGTTTGGCGATTGCCGCAACCATCGATGAGTCCAAGCCACCACTCATCGAAAGGCTTACCTGCGACGACGGTAAGCGATCGGAAACCGCTACGTCGAGTAATTCCCGGAACGACTCGACATACTCTTCGTTCGCCTTATAGCGAACGGCCCTGGTTGTCGGCAGCCAATACTCATTCAGTTTTAGTACCCTGTCGGATACGACTAGTGTGTGGGCCCGCGGCAATCGCTTAATGTCCTCAAAGATCGTCGTGTGAGGATCATGATTTACGCCGAAGAGCAGAAAATCACCTATTGCCAGTTCATTTATTCTCGACGAAACGTCCGGGTGCAGACGCACACAATTCAAGGTATTACTAAAAACAAAGGTCTGGCCTATGAATGCAAAGAAAAACTGTCCGACGCCAATCTGGTCACGGGCGCAAAACAATAAACATTTTTCCGAATCCCAGAGGGCAAAAGAAAAGTCACCGATTAGGTGACGCACGCAATCCTCCCCCCAGACCTTATAAGCCAAAAGGATCAGATGCTCGTCGCAACTTGTCTGCGCCTCGCAATTCAACTCGGGGAGATGCTCGGCGAGCCGGGCAGTAAGTGTTTCGCGATCGTCGATTCGCGCGTGGGCGGTCAGATATGTTTTGCCATCTAGAGTGACGGGGGAGGCGATACTTAGTTCCTGATTGGTCTTCAGCAGCGCATGGCCTAGCCCAGCCCTGCCTTCAATCCAGACGTTGTTCCCATCTGGACCGCGAAACGAGAGCGATTCGGTGAGGCTGAGCAAAAGCTCTCGACTTACCGGTTTTCCGTCCAGATTAACTATACCGACAATTCCACTCATGCGGATCCGTTGGGAATGGTATTAACACAACAAATGGGATCATCGTCTGCACTAGTGTGAGGAACCGAGTAGATGGGAAATTCAACGACGATCGTGCATCTACGAGGTCACCACGTCGACCTTCAATGGTCTCGCCGAGTGGTCGCTCCAGCGAAAGTTTCGAATGCAGTCAAACAACTGGCGTATTACCCTGTCTTGTCGTTCCCTCCACCGCCATCATTCTTACCCACCGTTCCACCCAGGTTTTTTGTGACTTCACGGATATTGCCGTAGCTAATCAGCGTTGGCTTCATGTAAGGCTTTTTAGAACGATCCGGGCGATCGGTTGTGGGAGTCTTCATCGTCTTCATCGTTGCTCTCCAAGGGAAGTTTCGTATCAAGCTTGTAGGAGTATTTAAACCATTGATCGGATTACTCGCAAATCTCAACCAGGCCCTGCTCACGAAGATCCAAAAGCAGCGCAGTTAAGTCGATGCGCAAGGTATCTGCTTCGACGTTGTACTCCGCCAACAATCCTTCGAAGGCATGCTCGATAGAGTCAGATTTACTCAAGAGAGTAAGAAATCTTGTGCCGATTTTATCTAATCCGTAATAACGTTCACTCTTCAAATTCAGGATTACAGACTCGCCCTCGAGGTCGGAAATAAGCACGTCGTCGGGCAGTTTTACACGTTGATTGAAAGATACGGACATATTTTTTGTTCGAGCGGCGAAGGGTATCAATTACGACCGCAACTTTGCAATCCAGATTGGTTGACCTGCTCAAACACTCATGCTACTTTTCCCGCTACTTTCGAGTCTTGCCAGGCTTTCAAACGCGTCTAGAACCGAAGCCGTTCCGCCCAGCCTGAAATGTATTTTGCAGCCAGCCAATCTCCCGCGATGGCTGAGGTCTGAGAGAGGATTAGTTTGCATTCGGAAAGCAATAACAACGCCTCCCATGAAAGAACCTTCTGAATTAGCAAAGGCCATTGAAGTCGTCCTCAAAGCCTCCGCGCTCGAGCAGACCAATAATGGTGAGCGCGTTACGTCACCTCCTGTGGTCGTTTACGGCGATGAGAACTCTCCTGAAGGCGAAGTGCACCTGCGGGATTACTGGCGCACTATTCGAAAGCGCCTGTGGCTAATTATTGGCGTCGCTGTGATCATAAGTTCCATCGCCGCCATCCGCCAGGCGCGACTTCCCGATCGCTACACCGCTCGAGCCCGTGTGCAAGTCGACGCTGAAAGTTACAGCCCCGCATTGGGTGCTTCAAAAGGTTCAACTTATTACATCGATAACTCTTACGTCGATCCCGAGTACTTCAATACGCAGCTTCAAATTCTTACGAGTCCAACCCTGCTGCGGCGCGTTGCCAAGAATCTCGATCTCGAACACAACCGCAATTTTTTAAACTCCCAGGCCCCGCAACGTTCGACGTGGCAAAACCTCTCGCGAATGGTCGGGTTGGAAAGCAAGACCGAAGCTCCGGCGCGACTGAATCAAGTCCCCGTTACCGCCGAGGATCCAGCTCAACCGCTTAGATCAACCACTGGCTCAGTCGACGAACCCGGCGACATCGCACGCCTGGCTCCCTACGTGTCTGAGCTTCAGGCCATCCTTGAAGTGGAGCCTGTTAAAAGAACGCGCCTGATCGATATCCGCGCCACGCACACTGATCCAAAAGTCGCGACCAAAGTTTCGAATGCAGTTGCTGATGCATTCGGACTCTGGAATCTCGAAGTGCGCACGAAAACAAACTCAATTGCCGGCACGTACCTGCAAAAGCGAATTGCGGAGTTGCAATCGCAGATTAGAAATGGCGAAGAGCAGCTGGTCAACTACGCTCAAGGCCATCAAATACTTTCACTTGATTCAACTCAGAACACGGTCGTCGAACGTTTGGCGGGCCTCAATAAACAACTCCTGGATGCCGAAAACGAACGTAATCTCGCCGAAGCAGCCTACAAGTCAAACCTCGCTCCCGGAGCGGCTGCGGCGAGTGCGGAAGTTAGCGACAAACAAATCGCGGATCTAAGAGTGAAACTGGCGGATCTGAAACAGAAGAAAGTCCAATTGCTGCTGACTGACACCGAAGAATCTCCCGAAGTAAAAGACGTCACCGAGCAGATCAACACACTCGAGAAACAGTTGACCGAAGTAAGGTCCAGCGCCACAAGCCTGGTCACCACTAATCTTGAAACGCATTACCGGCAGGCGTTGGCGCGCGAGAAGACACTCCGGGAATCGTTTGACAAGCAACGCGCAGAAACGGTCACGCAGAATCAAGCAGCAATCAACTACAACATCCTCAAACAGGAGATTCAAACCAACAAGGGTCTGCTCGAAGGTTTGATGCAACGCGCGAAGGAAAATGATGTTTCAATGGCGGGCACGCCAAACAACATTCACGTCGTCGATTACGCATCAGAGCCAGACGGTCCAGTTGGGCCACGTCGAATACAAAGTATCGTCATCGCGGCTGTTTTGAGTCTGGCGTTCGGAGTAGCGCTCGCGCTGTTTCTCGAATACCTCGACGATACTGTTAAGTCTCCCGAAGACGTCGAAAGAGGTTTACGCTTACCGGCGCTCGCGGTGATCCCAGTCGCCGGGCGAAGCGCGCGTCAACGTCTGCTGCCGTTTGCAGGCAAGCAACAACGCGCCAATGGCAATGGTAACGGCCGCGAGTTACTTCTCAACTCCGAAGGACCATCTGTCGAAGCGGAAGCCTATCGACACCTGCGCACGTCTGTGCTGCTTTCGACTCCGGGTCGCGCGCCGCGAACGCTATTGGTGACATCGAGCGTGCCGTCTGAAGGAAAAACGACGACCGTTGTGAACATGGCAACGGTGCTTTCTCAAACCGATTCGAAAGTTTTGGTGATTGATGCAGACATGCGGCGGCCGCGGCTTCATCACGTGTTCGGCATGGAAAATCGTGCTGGTCTAAGCTCGCTGCTCTCGAGTGAAATAACGGCAGATGAATTGTTGTCAGTGGTAAACCGTTACGGTGAGTCGAACATTTACCTGCTTTCCTCGGGACCGATTCCGCCGAATCCAGCCGAACTTTTGGGTTCTGAACAAATGCGAAACTTGCTCGCGAGAGCGAGTGCGGAATTTAAATACGTCATCATCGACTCGCCTCCAATCGCTTCTTTTACCGATGGCGTTTTGATCTCATCAATCGTCGATGGTGTGCTGCTCGTTGTGCAGGGCGGCAAGACATCGCGCCAGGTGGTAAAACGAACGCGGCAGATGCTTCAGGAAATTGGAGCGAAGGTGATTGGAGTGGTGCTGAACAAGATCGACTTACGTTCGCAGGATTATTACTACTATCATCAGGACTACAAGAATTACTACTACGGCGAAAGTAACGGGAACGAATCTAGCTCGAGTAAGGCGCTAGCCGCGGGCGGGAAAAACTAGGAGCAGGAAAATCAGGAGCAGGAGCAGCAAGCAGGGACGCGGCGCAAGGTAGCGTGTCGAAAAGAAATCATTGGTCAATTGTCATTTGACATTTATCATTTGTCATTTAGATACCACCGACTTCATGTCGGTGGTATTTCAGTTTTAGCCTAACCTGAAGAATGAACTGATTTGCGCGCGCAGCGCGCTCGGAGGCTTGTCGGCGAGATTAGGTCGAAATTGAGGCACCACCGACATGAAGTCGGTGGTATCTAAATGATAAATATCAAATGACACTTGACCAATGATTTCTTTCCGTTGTCGACCCTGTTCTCGTCTCTATCCACCATGTTGACCCTTATCGACATTCACAAACGCTTTGGTCCAACCGTCGCTCTCGACGGCGTAAATCTCGACCTGCGCAAAGGAGAAGTGCATGCGCTAATAGGCGAGAATGGTGCCGGGAAGAGCACGTTGATGAATATCATTGCCGGCGCCCTTCATCCCGATCAGGGCGAAATGAATATCGATGGCAAAGATTACCTGCCTGCGACCCCGCTCGACGCCAGACGAAATGGCATTGCCTTGATTCACCAGGAGCTTTCGCTCTGCCCGCACCTGACGGTTGCTGAAAACATTCTCATGGGCATGGAGTCGTCAAAGTTTGGGTGGTTGGATCGAACCGACTTAACGAACCGCACAAACAACGTCCTAAAAACTTTTCATCACCCCGACATCCGGCCAGACAAGCGCGTTTCAGATCTCTCCGTGGCTGCGCGTCAGATCGTGGAGATCTCTCGGGCCATTGCAGCTGAGGCGAAGATAATTCTGATGGACGAGCCGACGAGCAGTTTGCAGCGTGACGATGTAGCGCAATTATTCTCTTTGATTCGGAATCTGCGGAAAGATGGCATCTCGGTTATTTACATCAGCCATTTTCTCGAAGAGGTAAGGCAAATTGCTGATCGCTATACCGTACTGAGAGACGGACGCAGCGTTGCCGCCGGCGACATCGCTACAGCAACCGATGATGAGCTGATTGCAAAGATGGTCGGTCGCTCGCAGGAAAAGTTGTTTCCGGAACGCCGGCCGCGTAAAGACATGACGCAAGTAGTCCTGCGTGTGAAGAATCTTTCCGCACCGCCATTGCTAAAAGAGGCGAGCTTTGAACTTCATCGAGGCGAAATACTCGGCATCGCGGGACTAATGGGTTCAGGTAGAACTCAACTGCTGCGAACGATATTTGGCCTGGACGAAACTGACGGCGGTGAGATCGCAATCGAAACAGGCTCTAAACGCGCAACACCGCGGATGCGTTTGATTCAGGGTCTTGGTTATCTCAGTGAGGATCGAAAGGGCGAGGGACTCACACTCAATCAGTCGGTCGCTGACAACGTAACGGCAACTAAGTTCTCTTCGTGTTCGCGTTGGGGATGGATTGACTTGCGGCGTCAACGACAACAGACAGAAAAGTTAATCAATGCTCTCAAAATAAAAACGCACGGGGCCAGGCAATCTGTTGGTGCCTTGTCAGGTGGCAATCAACAAAAGGTTGTTGTGGCGCGATTGCTTCACCAGGAAGCTGACGTGCTGTTACTCGACGAGCCGACGCGCGGCATCGACATCGGTAGCAAAGCGCAGGTTTACGAAACAATCGCCGAATGCGCGGCACAGGACAAGGCGGTGTTGATGGTGAGCTCTTATCTTCCCGAACTCTTTGGAATGTGCGATCGGCTAGCGGTAATGAGTCGCGGCCGACTTTCAGAAGCGAAGCCGATCGACGAATGGACGCCGGAATCGGTTCTGCAGGCGGCGATCGGGTCAGGGCCAATCAATCAATAGCGATGGGAAAGGCAGCGTTCTTGGATTGGTGCAGTCGGGAAGGGGGCAAGCGATACTCGCTTAGGTGCAGTCAGGAAGGGGGCAAGCGGTCATAACTCTCAACACGCCAAACTCTCAACAAGCGCGCCCCCGCCTTCATTCCGAGCTGCAGAGAAGATTAGAAGAGATTAGCGGGGGCGCGCTCATTGTCGCCTT
>DATJKB010000681.1:0-12512 GCA_035491875.1 Pyrinomonadaceae bacterium
AATGGACCAGCCGGTTTCTCAATCAAGCGAATCACAGCAAGGTCTGTATCCGGATCGCCACCGACAACAGTAGCGGCATAGTCTTTCTGTCCACCCAAACTGACAGAAAGTTTCTGTGCGCCTTCAATCACGTGATAGTTGGTCAGAATATTTCCTTGCTGATCGATGATTGAGCCCGAGCCCGAACCCTCCTGCGGCTCGACGAAACCCAGGAAATCGCGCGCGTAAGACGTCGAGTGAATAAACACGACGCCGGGCGATAGAGTTCGATAGACCTCGATGTTGTTCTGTTCGTCGGTTGACGTCGAAGGATCTGTGATTCCTGCCGCAGGGGCCTCAGTGAATGCGGCAGTCGAAGGTTGGAATCGATTCGAGATGCGGTCGACCACCGCGACCATGCCTGCGGCAAAGAGTGCTGAAATTAGTGCGATTAGTAAAATTTGGCGGGCGGAAAGTCTATACATGAGATCTCTTTCCTCTCTGAAATCAAAATTCATAGTCCTGTCGTTAAGATGCTCACGCGACAATCGGCGGTTGTGCTCAGACATAATAGCGCTGGTCTAAAGGCTGACCAATTTAGATCGCCTGCCGCTATCCGGCAAGAACATAAACGCTGGTTCAAAAAGCACACGAGCACACCCCCTCTCGATTGCGAAAAGCAGTGACGTTAGAACGCACGGGCGCCCGTCGCGGTTTCGTTTTTTCAGTCGCTTGAACGTCCGAATTTTAGGAGAGAAGCCCCAGAAAAGCGCGCGGAATCGTGCCAAAATAGTCGAGCACTACCATTGGTCCGTGCCAACCAAAGGCGTAACAACCGGTGGCGGTGTGCACAAGCATGAGCGCGACGTAGATACCCAACACGAGCGTCATGCCGCGCCGGGCCAGTGGAATGTGGGCGCAACGGTAAAGAATGTAAGCCGCAAACGCGCCGATGACGAGTTTGAGTCCCAGGAATGAGGTTTCACTGTGGTTGAGGACGCGAGCCATCAAGGCATTTCCCTCGGTCGCAACGTTAAGCCGGATCCAAACGAGCGTGAGCTGCGCATCGAGCCAATTCATTGAGAATAGCAGTAGACTTTTTGTCAGTGGACCCAAGATAGACTCCTGGCCAACGTTGTTGAACTTGCTCCTATTACGCCAGAACCCCCAAAGCAGAAGCGTTGGGGGTCCATGACGTCACGGGAGGAACGAGACTCGTGCCTAGTAACTAAAAGAAAGAGTTAATAAAGCCCTCTTACCAAAAAACTGGAAGTGATCCGGCCTTGTTTCAGAAAATGATTTTGGTGGCATTATAGGCCTCGAATTCGAATTCTGAAAGGCCACTAGAAGGCTTTCAAAGCGCATGACAGTCTCAATCGGTGAAGCACTCCAAAAGGCCTCGGAAAGACTTAGCTGGGCGGGCGTTCCGGAGTCGCGGAAAGAGGCGCGATCTCTCCTCGCACACATCCTGGAAGTAGACTGGGCAGTTTTGATTACTGACCCGGACAAACCTGTTGCCGATGCATCGCTCAGTCGTTTTCAAGAACTGGTGAGTCGAAGAATGACGGGCGAACCGGCCCAATACATCACCGGCACGCAGGATTTCTACGGTCGTCGATTCGAAGTAAACCCTGACGTGTTGATACCGCGCCCGGAAACAGAGGGCTTGATCGAGACGGTGGTTCCGTTCGTGTCGTCAGCCAATTCGCCGTTTTGGATCTGCGATATTGGAACCGGATCCGGTTGTATTGCCATTACCCTTCTTTGCGAGAAGCCTTCTGCACAGGCGATCGGGGTCGATATCTCAGAAGCGGCTCTCGAGGTAGCAAAGCGGAATGCAAAAGCGCACAACGTAACGAACAGAGTCTCGTTTATCCAGTCAGATTGTTTCAACGCGCTGACTCGCGATATCACTTTTGATTTGATCGTTTCGAACCCGCCTTACGTTTCCGCAAACGTCTTACAAGGACTACAACGTGAAGTCCGGGACCACGAACCAAGGGTGGCTCTCACTCCCGGAGACGATGGACTGGCGATCATTCGACGGTTGATAAACGAAGCGCCGCCGTTCCTCAAACCCGGTGGCCAGCTCGTGATTGAAATTGGGTTTGACCAATCAGAAAAAATAGCCGGATTACTCGATCCGGAAGTTTGGGAATTGCTGCAAATCGCGCCTGATTTGCAGCAGATACCCCGGATAGTTGTATTGAGGAGGCTGGGACGCACGACGGATTAGCCAATATTCCTGCCACAAGCCTCGCGCCCACGGTGTTTAGTCTTCAGAGCAAATTCACCAGGCAAATCAATGTCCGATACACTTTAGTTTGTCGTCAACGTCATCACATTCAACGATCCATTGAACCAGAGTTGAACCAAATGCAGCTCACGACAAGCTAAAGGGTATCGACAAAGAAGGAGACCACCGAAATGAACAAAATATTACGAGGAAGTGTGCTTAGCGCCTTCGTTGCTGTTATGTGCGTAAGCGCGTTTGCGCAAACCACTCGAGAAAAAAGCACCTCGCTGGCTTGCCGGGAAGGCGACTGGTACAACGATCGGCTGGTTTCGTCGTGCCAGGTTCGCGAACAGACGCTTCCTGCGACCAGCGGCCAATTGTCAATTGACGGTCGGCAGAATGGCGGTGTTTCCGTTAAGGGCTGGGACCAGAACCAAATTCTCGTCCGCGCGCGAGTGCAAACAGCCGCGCTTTCGTTGCCGGAAGCGGAACAGTTGGCGTCGCAGATTCAGATAGAAACCGGCGGCAACAAAATCTTCGCAAGCGGTCCGGAGAGTCGAAAGGATTCTCACTGGAACGTGAGTTATGAGGTATTCGTTCCGCGCAAATCTGATGTGAGCGTTGAAACTCATAACGGCGGCGTCTCGATTGCTGATGTCAACGGACGAATTGATTTCAGTGCACTCAACGGCGGCGTTGTTCTACGGCGCGTCGGTGGCACCGTTCGCGGATCAACTACGAATGGCGGGCTCGTTGTTGATCTGACCGGTGATCGTTGGGACGGCGAGTCGATGGATGTAAGCACAACAAATGGTGGTGTGGTTATGTCAGTGCCAGACAACTACTCGGCAAACATTCAAACGGGGACCG
Organism: Pyrinomonadaceae bacterium; assembly: GCA_035491875.1. Classification (GTDB taxonomy): domain Bacteria; phylum Acidobacteriota; class Blastocatellia; order Pyrinomonadales; family Pyrinomonadaceae; genus PSRF01. The sequence goes on from DATJKB010000681.1 coordinate 3,086, forward strand.
TTAATGGTCGGGTAGATGTCGATTTTCCAGTGACGGTCCAGGGGAACATCACGAAGCAGCTTTCGTTTAATCTCGGCTCAGGAGGCGCATCCGTAAGAGCCAGGACCACCAATGGCGGCGTGCGCATTCAACGCGCCGGCAGCCGCAATTAAGTTTGAGCCGCAGAGTGAACGGATAACGCGGATCAGAACGGAACCGATTGGGCTCATCGCTGCGACGTTCTGATCAGTCTAAATCCGGAAACTCTGCGGCTCATTTTAGAAAGAGGGGGAAGAGGGGAAAGGACCCTTTTCCCCTTTTCTTCTTTTCCCTCTTCTCCTTTCCTCTTTATCCTTTCCGCGATTTCCTTTAATCTGTCGCTACCGTGGACAAGTTTAGGATTACCGGCGGCCACGCTCTTCATGGCCGAGTATCTATCAGTGGCGCCAAGAATTCGGCGCTGCCTTGTATGGCTGCGGCATTGCTTACGCCAGAAACGGTAATTCTTCATAACCTCCCGTACGTTCGCGACATCATCACTCAACGTCGTCTTCTCGAAGATGTGGGCGCGACTGTACTGACACCAGAACTACGCACCCATAAAATCACCGCATCCCACGTCGAACTGTTTGAGGCGCCATACGAGCTCGTGAGAACGATGCGCGCGTCTGTGCTTGTGCTTGGACCACTGCTTGCTCGGTTCGGTAAGGCAAAAGTGTCGTTGCCAGGTGGATGTGCCATCGGAACTCGACCCATCGATCTTCATCTCGCGGGATTTGAGAAATTTGGTGCGGAGGTCAAGCTCGAGGGCGGAAACGTTGTTGCGCGAGCGCCCGAAGGCGGCTTACGCGCGGCTGATATCGAATTCGAAAAGGTCACTGTTACAGGAACAGAGAATCTGATGATGGCGGCGGCACTCGCGAACGGCACCACAACTCTCAAGAACGCTGCGCGTGAGCCAGAGATTGTGGATTTAGCAGATCTGCTCAACAAGATGGGCGCGCGAGTGAATGGCGCAGGCGAAGACACGATCCACATCGAAGGAGTGACGTCGCTCACGGGCGCTGAACACACCATCATTCCCGATCGAATCGAAACAGGAACGTTCATCGTGGCGGCCGCGCTAACTGGAGGTGAACTCGAAATCAAAGACTGTCGCCCCGATCACCTGACCGCAGTCATTGAGCAGTTGACCGCAGCGGGCGTCGAACTTCAGGAACTAAACCCCACGACGTTGCTTGCCAAGTCGAACGGGTTGCGTGCAAAAGATGTCTCGACTGCTCCATATCCGGAGTTCCCGACAGACATGCAAGCTCAGTACATGGTGCTGATGACGCAGGCTGAAGGTCGAACGTCGATCGTCGAAACAGTGTTTGAGAATCGCTTCATGCACGCGTCAGAGTTACAGCGAATGGGCGCACACATCGCTATACACGGCAGCGAGGCTGTGGTGGATGGTCCGACTGCGCTGAACGGTGCTCGTGTGATTGCATCCGATTTACGTGCCTCGGCGTCGTTGGTACTAGCGGGGCTGGTGGCCCAGGGCGAAACCGTGATCGATCGCGTGTATCACATCGATCGTGGTTACGAACGAATTGAAGCCAAGCTAAGGGCAGTAGGTGCTGATATCGAGCGTATCCGAGCCTCGGTAACAGCCGCGTTGAGAGAAGAACCGCAGCCAGCATAAGCAGCCAGGAGCAGGAGCATCGGAGTCCAGGTTCTCATTCAGCCCAAGCTTTGCTTGGGGCTAGCCGAGACAGGTAATTCAAAGAACCGTTTTGACGGTTTCTCCTGATCGTTCAGTTACACGGCTAGTCGGAAAACCGTTGAAACGGTTTTCGACTTCCAAGGAACGCCACGATCCCCAAGCTAAAGCTTGGGGTGAATAAGAAGTTGAGCACTCGGGAAGTTGTCGGAGGATTCCATGTCAGATTCGAACTGCCTTTTCTGCAAAATCATCGACGGTCAGATACCCGGCGAGTTTGTTCACAAAGACGATAAGTGTGTCGTCATTCGGGATATCAATCCGCAGGCGCCAACGCATGTACTCGTCATTCCGCGCGAACACATGGAATCACTTGACGAAGCATCAGCAGGCGACGAACAGTTGCTGGGCCACTTGTTGCGCGTCGCAGCTCGGATTGCAAATCAGGAAGGACTGGGAGACAGCGGATACCGGACAGTTATCAACACCGGGGCAGGCGCGGGTCAATCAGTTTTTCACATCCACGTGCACGTTCTCGGCGGGCGTGGACTCGCGTGGCCTCCTGGTTAAAATGGTGAGAAGCAAAAGAAATCATTGGTCAGTTATCAATTGACAGTTATCAATTATCACTGAAGAGACCACCGACTTCATGTCGGTGGAGCCTCAGGTTTAACCTAATCCAAGCACAACAAATTCAGCGCGCGGAGCGCGCCGGAAGGCGGGGCTCAGGTGTTAGGCTGATATTGAAAAACCACGGACATGAAGTCCGTGGTCTCTTCAATGACAATTGATAACGGTCAAATAATAACTGAGCAATGATTTCTTTTTCCTGACTCCTGCCTATTCGTTCTTCGGCGCCACCGCCCTTACCGCCTCCGACACGCCAGCTTCATACTTCTTGAAGTTCTCGTTGAAACGTCTGGCGAGATCGTGCGCCTGGCGATCGTAGGCCTCTGGATCACTCCACGTTGATCTGGGTTGCAGAACTTCCGACGGCACATCCGGGCACGACTCAGGAATATTCAAACCAAAGATTGGATCGGGCTTCGTATCAACCAGCGCCAGCCGCCCGTTCAAAATTGCGCGAATCATTGCACGCGTGTAACTGATCTTCATTCGCTGGCCCACACCGTATGGGCCACCACTCCAGCCCGTGTTCACCAACCAACACATTGACATGTGGTCCGAAATCTTCTTGCCCAGCAAATCCGCATAAACTCCCGGATGCAGCACCATGAACGGCGCACCGAAACAAGTCGAGAACGTCGCTTCCGGTTCTTTAACTCCTCGCTCCGTGCCAGCGACCTTTGCTGTGTAACCGGAAAGAAAGTGATACATCGCCTGCTCCGGAGTCAGACGTGACACCGGTGGCAAAACTCCAAACGCGTCAGCCGTCAACATGATCACGTTGCGGGGATGGCCGGCATGTCCTTCCCGAACGATGTTGCTGATGCTTGTGAGCGGATAAGACGCACGAGTGTTTTCAGTCTTCGATCCATCGTCAAGATTGATACTGCGGTTCATGGAATCGTAAACAACATTCTCGAGAATCGTTCCAAACATCCTGGTCGTCCGATAAATATCAGGCTCTGCTTCCTGAGAAAGCTTGATCACCTTCGCGTAGCAGCCGCCTTCAAAATTGAAGACGCCATCGTCTGACCAGCCGTGCTCGTCGTCGCCGACTAATCGTCGTTCAGGATCCGCTGACAAAGTTGTTTTGCCCGTTCCTGACAAGCCAAAGAATATTGCAACGTCACCTTCAGAGCCGACGTTGGCTGAGCAGTGCATGCTCATCACGCCACGCTGGGGCAACAGATAGTTCATCAGGGTAAAGACGCTCTTCTTTGTTTCGCCTGCGTACAACGTGCCGCCAATCAACACGAGCTTCTGACTGAAGTCCATCAGAATAAAAGTTGGGGAGCGCGTCCCATCACGCTGTGGATCAGCCTGGAAACTAGGGAAGTTAATTACTGTGAATTCGGGCTGAGGAAAATCGCCTTGTTCAGAGCTGTTGATGAACATCGTCCGGGCAAAAAGCGAATGCCAGGCAAGTTCTGTAATGATTCGGACTGGCTGTCGAAAAGTTCTATCGGCGCCGACGAACGTGTCCTGGACAAAAAGATCGCGTCCTGTCGCATGGGCCATCATGCGGTCTTTCAATGCATTGAACTTCGCCTGCGGAAAATCCTTGTTAACGTCGCCCCAAAACACTTTGTCTTCACTGCCCGGCTCCCGGACAATCGCTTTGTCTTTTGCAGCTCGGCCGGTGTGTTCGCCAGTGTCGACGATCAGGGCGCCGTGATCGGATAGAATGCCTTCCTTGCGGCGGGAAATCTCTTCGTACAATTCAGGGGTAGTCAGGTTCCAATAAACTCGCGCTGGTTCTTTTATGCCGTAATTCTCTAAGTCGTATGTAGTGTTCTTTCTGCCAAGATGATCAGTAACTCGTTCAGAGCGGATTGAGGCCATATTGTCTCCAATCAATAAAATATTCGGTATTAAGAGGCAGGAAGAGACTCAGGTCTCTTCAACTGCTTTCCTTTCCTTCGCGAGTTGCCGTAAGACGTCTCCCAGGTCACGTGATGCACGTTCGATACGATCAGCGCTCGCCTCCAGCGCCTCGTCGGAGTCAGGTGAGCGAAGCGCAACGGCCGCGAGAGCAGCTTCCACTTGCTCGATCAGTCGGTTTGCTTCATTTTCAGTTTCTTTTTCGGAGAGGGTCATTGAGCGAGCGGCACTTCTATTGTCCATTCCGGGATTCCTTGGTTCGAAGAAAAAATTTCCTTGATTATCGTCGCGGCAGGGCCTGACGGTCTTGGGGTTTTTGGTTCAGATTGGTAAGTCTTACACTTTGCGGGTCATTCAGGCAAGTGGACCGACGGATGCACCGACTCCCAAAACAACAGGACTTCACGAACGCGGAATGGCGTCTGATCGAAAGACTCGACACCCCTGCCAAGGTGCAGCGTTTTTTCACGCGCATGCCCTATAACTGGGAAAAGAAAGGTGGCACGCTGCGGTCGTTCCGCGAAGTGGTCAAGCGAAAAGAAGCCCACTGCCTTGAGGCCGCTGTCGGCGCGGCGGTAATAATGGAACAACACGGCTATCCGCCTCTGCTGCTTGATATCGAATCCTGGGATCTCCTGGATCACGTCATCTTCGTCTACCAGCAAAACGGTCTTTGGGGATCGATAGGCAGGTCACGCGATATTGGGCTGCATGGGCGCAAACCATTGTTTCGTTCATTGCGCGAACTGGTATGGAGTTATTTCGATCCATACGTCGACTTCACTGGACGCATCAAGGGATACGGCCTGACAAATCTGTATGACCTCGGTGATTACGACTGGCGCTTCTCTACGCGTCGTATGATCAAGATTGAGAATCATCTGAGGGAAATGAAGCATAAAAAACTGAAGTCGTCTGACGAGCGATACAAGAAACTGCTCGCGCGTTATCACCGTTACAAGAAGCGATTTCCCAATCGGTCTCCGCGCTATTACGACAATGCATGGCAATGGATGTTGTGAAAATCATGACTCATTCCTTCTTAAGCTTGCTTATCTTGTGGCTGTTAACTGTGAGCGGCGCGTATTGGCCCGGACATTCTGCTCCAATAATCAGCAGCAACAGCCAAACTGAAACGCGTCCGGCGCCTCAAGTTATTCCATTCGAATTCATCAACAAACACATCTTCGTTCCGGTCAGGGTTAATGATTCACGACCGTTGTGGTTTGTGTTAGATACCGGCGATCAGTATGCAGTTATCAATTCGGACACCGCGAAGGAGTTGGGCTTGAAGCTTCGCGGTCAAGTTAGAGTCGGCGGAGCTGGATCTCAAACTTTGACCGGTGCGTTCGTTGACGACGCGAAGTTTGTGCTTCAGGGACTTAAAGGGTTCATTCAACCGGTGACTCTTGCCTTGCCGATCGGACATCTGGCACCAAGGTTGGGCCAGGACTTCGACGGAATAATTGGTAGCGAGTTTATTTCGCAGTTTGTGGTGGAAATTGATTACCAGGCTCGGGTGTTGCGACTACACGACAAGAACAACTTCAATTACACCGGAAGAGGTGAAGCGGTACCGATTAAGTTTAGGTATGGTCATCCGATTCTTGAGGCGGAAGTTACGCCACAAGGAGGGACGCCAATCAAAGGCGATTTTGTGCTGGACATCGGCGCCGGTCACGCGCTCGCGTTATACAGCCCCTTCGTAAGACAACACGGTCTCCTGAACGCAACAAAAACAATCCGATCGCTCGGCGCGGCAGGAGCGGGCGGTGAGACGACCGGGCGCGTAGGTCGAATTACGTCGTTGAAGATGGGACGATTTGTCATCAACGAACCAATCACGTTTTTCTCCGAAGACAAGGCTGGGGCGTTGGCTAGTTCTGCTCTCAGCGGCAATATCGGCACTCGCGTCGCAAGTAAATTCAAGGTGTTCCTCGATTACGGCCGCAAACGAATAATCTTCGAACCAAACTCGACGATTAGTGACCCGTTTAATAATTCATCCGCCGGTATTAGCGTTATAGCGGAAGGAAACGACTACCGTACGTTCAAAATCACCGGCGTTTTGGAAAACTCACCGGCGCAGGAAGCAGGATTGCAAAAGGACGACGTAATCGTCGCTGTGGACCATCAGACCAGCAGCAATCTGACGCTTTCGCACTTGAATGACCTGTTCGAGCAGCCGGTCCGCCGGAAACTGACTATTCGTCGCGCCAACTCAACCGTTGAGATCACACTCACGCCAAGACGACTTATCTAAGGTTCGCAGGCGATAAAGGAATGGCCGACCTACACACTATCAAAATCATCCTCACCGTGATCAGTGGGCTCTGTTGGACCATTGTTTACGTCGATGGAATTCGACTCGGACTACGACACCGGTCATACGCAATACCCTTCTTCGCACTGGCACTGAATCTCGCATGGGAACTCCTGCACACCTTCTTTGGATTACGAGAAGGCGTTGGTTTGCAGGCTACGATTAACGCCATATGGTGTCTCTTCGATCTCGGGATCCTCTACACCTATTTCAAGTTTGGACGGAAGTACTTCTCACGCAGCTTGCCTGGACCACACTTCGTAATCTGGAGCGTGGTTGTGTTAACGACAGCGTTTGCCGTTGAGTATGCTTTCACGCGCGAGCTTGGTGTTTTTCGCGGCGGAGCTTATGCCGCCTTTTTGCAAAACCTCGTGATGTCGATCTTGTTCATTCAGATGCTGGTGTCGCGGGGGAGTCGCGAAGGTCAAAGCCTGCTGCTGGCGGTGAATAAGTGGATTGGAACCCTGGCACCCACGATTCAATTTGGAGTTATCGGTGACCTGGGATTTCAGCACGGCAGTGTGTTGGTGGTGGTTGCAGGCGGCTTTTGTTCAGTATTCGATTTGATTTATATCTGGCTGTTGAGTCGAACCCAAGCAGGGACAGGATTACAAAATCACATCATTAGCAAACGACAAGGTCAGTGGCCTTAAATTGTTTCTCGTTATCGTGTGATCGTGTAATCCTGTCAAAACCTCAGGGCTGCTAACCTCGTAGTAAGTGTTTGGGAGAATCTGCCATGTATTGCCAATCCTGCGGAATGGCCCTGTCACAGCAGATGCGCTACTGCAATCGCTGCGGAACGCAACTCGTCGCTTCCGAAGAATCAGCGGCGAAGACCGCTCGTGAGAAACGCTTGGACGAATATCTCGATGGTCTGTTTTGGATTACTGTCTTTGGTCTGGCATTCGTCTTCGGCGGAAGCGTAATTCTCAAAAAGCTCGCGTTCAACAACTGGCTGATTCTCGGTTACATGGTTTTGAGTTCAGTCGCCTTTCTGATCAACTTCGGTCTGAGCCTGTGGGGTGTAGCTCGCATCCACCGAGAAGGCAAAACAGACCGGTCCATTATCCCCTCACCGAACACTTCTGAACTGACTAGTCCGCAAGAGGCAGCGGCACTCCCTCCAGCGACGCCCGTGTCGAGTGTGACAGAGAACACTACCCGATCCTTCGATCCCGTCTACGTCAAAAGAAAAACGGATTGACCGTTGGTCCGGAGACTATTCAGTACCATTCGCGATAGCGAATGGCTCGGGCTCAAGCACGGTGGCGGTGCCCCTCTAGGCCAGCTGCGCCTGAATGGCCTTCGCGTTCTAGACTCTTGCGGTAAAACGAACGTTCGTGCTATATAGAAAACGCTTTGACCAAAGCTCAACTCCGAAAAGCAGCAAAGGCAGTAGTCGCGAAGGGTCGCAAAGCGCAGGGCGAGCGCACCCGAAAAGCGATTCTCGAAATGGCTGTAAACGTCGCCTCCGCCGAAGGACTTGAAGGTCTGACTATCGGCCGGCTTGCACTCGAACTGTCCATGAGCAAGAGCGGTCTGTTTGCTCACTTCGGATCAAAGGAAGATCTCCAGGTCGCCACCGTCGAAGCGGCGCGGGCCATCTTTATCAACGAAGTTATCAAGCCAGCCTTTGAAGCTGCTCAGGGTCTCAACCGGCTTTGGAAGCTGTGTGACATCTGGCTAAGTTACGTTCAGGCGGGAGTCTTTCGCGGAGGTTGCTTCTTCGCCGCCGCAGCTGCCGAGTTTGACGGTCGTCCGGGCCCAGTCCGCGATCGCATCGCCGAGATCATGAAGGAATGGCTCGGAACTCTCCGCGACGCAATCGTCGAGGCCCAGAAGGCGGGCCAACTCAAATCAGATATCGATCCCACGCAGCTGGCATTCGAATTCAACTCGCTTGAACTCGGCGCTAATTGGGCGTTCCAGCTCTACGGCGACAAGAGTGCTTTCGCGCGCGCGCGTGAGGCAATTCACGAACGATTGGCTCGCCATTCAACGAGGGCGGGCTCAACGCTCCTCTCACGCGCGATTACAAAAGTAGTCAATCAGTGAAAGGTATAGGTCCTATACGTCCAATAGGTCCTATAACAAACATGGCTGAAACGCTACGAACTGTTGAACTCAATCCTGCGTCTCCGTTGTTAATGAAGCGGAAAGCGACATGGGATGGTTTGCGCCTCGAGCATTATCAGTTTCGCAGCGGTGAATTGCCTGAACACTGTCATCCCGAGCACACGGTGCTGATCTCTCTAACTGACGGTTGTTCCGCCGAAATGCAAACGGGCAGCGGCCTAAAGATTGTTGGTACGCAACGACGTGGATCCATTTGCGTACTACCTGCAGGATTAACACACAAAGCACACCTGGGCGGTCCTTCCGATTATCTGGCGCTCTACGTAGATCCATCACTCATTAAACGGGCTGCGGCCGCGTCGAAACTTTCAACGCGGTATGAAATCGTCGAGCGATACTCGCGCAGCGATCCAATCATCGCGAGTATCGGAAGTGCATTGCTGGGTGAGTTGGATTCCGAAGGCCTCAGCGGAAGACTCTACGCCGAATCGCTGGCGAACGTTTTAGCTGTTCATCTTCTGCGTCACTACACCACCGAAGGCGAACAAGGTCCGTCTAGTGCCGGTGGATTGTCACCAGGTAAGTTGCGACGCATAACAGATTTCATTACGGAGAATTTTGCCACTGACATTTCGCTCACGCAGTTGGCCCAAGTCGCGGGAATGAGCAGTTTCCATTTCGCTCGAGAATTCAAAAAGGCGACGGGCACCACGCCACATCAATACCTGATCAGGTTTCGGGTGGACCAGGCAAAGACGCTGTTGGCGAATTGCGAACTGCCGTTGGTCGAGGTCGGATTGCGTGCCGGCTTCAGCCACCAGAGTCACTTCACG
>DATJKB010000682.1:0-6042 GCA_035491875.1 Pyrinomonadaceae bacterium
CGCCGCTTTAATACCGCTTGCGGCTGGTCGAATACCAAAGCGGCGCCAGATCGCCGCACTCCAAAGAATTGACCGCGCATGAGCCAGATCGATTCAAGCAAAGACTATTACGACGTCCTCGGCGTTTCGGATGATGCGACGCGCGACGAAATCGATCGGCAATACAAAAGGGAAGCGCACAAACATCATCCAGATCGCGGCGGTAGCGAGGAGCGGATGAAGTCGTTGAATGAAGCTTATGCCGTGCTCAAAGACGCTTCGAACAGAGAGACTTATGATCTAAGTCGCCAGAAACGAGTGCGCGAACAACCGTTCGTTCCGGTTTCAACTCCGACAGCCCGCGACGTCGGAGTCTTCGGACATGTTATGAGCGCGGGCCTTTGTTTGCTTGCAGGAGTCTTTCTCCTGATGCTTGTGCGCTTTCAGTGGATCTGGTTTTTGTGGCCGCTCGCCATCCTGGCAGTTTTTGTTATCGGCTTTGGAATTCTGATGGCCCGCAGCGCGATGGTGGCAGTAAACGCCTCGCTGCCAATGACGAACCGATTCCGCCGGTACACGAAGTTCCAGGAGCTCGCCTTCTGGTTTGTGGTTTTGATCAGCATCTACGGAATGTATGTTTTGTTCACACAGTGATATAGGTCGGCCGGTTGCCAAGAGAAATAGCAGCACAGAGGCGCAGTGCACAGCAAAATCCAGATTAAGCCACCATCATGAGTTTCAGCGGATTAGATCGACTTTTTCTTGAAGTAAACAGTCTGGAAGAATCGCTGGCTTTCTATCAGCAGGTTTTGGGTTTCAAACTGGAAAAGAATAACTCCGACGCCGAACCGCCGATGGCAACTCTAACCGCTGGCTCGTTAAAGCTGACCCTGGCGCAACATCTTGAAACGATGCTTCGCAGGGGCAGAGGTGTTCATTTCTTCATCGGAGTTGACGACGTCGATAGTTTTTATGAACGTGTCAGAGAACACCTGCCTGAAGTTCGTGAGCCTGCGGATGAAGGTTGGGGTGGACGCTTCATCACACTAGAAGACCCCGACAAGTATCGCTACTTTTTTGTTACGTGGGATCAGTCTGGCAGAATCTAATGGGAACAATGCAGCATCAATATATCGAAAATCTATTTCGGCGTTTCAAAGGACAGTCAGTAAACGTCAAAACAATTTCGGGAGGCTTCTTCGAAGGTAAGGTCACCGAAATTACAAACGATTACGTTTGTCTTTCGGAAGCCGATGGCGCAGACGTTTATATTTTCTTCGAGGCGTTGGAGTCGATGGTGAGTGCGGGTGGTTCGTCGCGCTAGCTGTTTCAAGGAATACCATGCGTCACGTTGAGAACCCACCAAATCCCTGGCTAACACATTCCGTCGAATGGATTGGAGAACCACCGGAGGCGAAACTCGAAGTGTTCGAAGAGATCGACACTCGCAAGATAATCACACGCAACGACAGTCCCGACGTGAGCTTCGACTACAGCATTAACTGCTACCGCGGATGTATTCACGGTTGCACGTATTGTTTCAGTCGACCGACTCACGAGTATCTTGGCTATGGCGCAGGCACGGATTTCGATCGAAAGATCATCGTGAAAGTAAACGCTCCGGCGTTGCTGCGGCAGGAGTTGATGAAGCCTTCCTGGAAAGGGGACGAGATTGTTTTCTCGTTCACGTCGGATCCGTATCTTCCGCTCGAAGCGCATTACAAACTGACTCGCCAGTGCCTGCAAATCTGTGCTGAATTTCAGAACCCTGTTGGAGTGATAACTAAGTCGGCGATGATTCGCCGCGACATCGACGTCTTGCAGGAGCTCTCAACTAAAGCGAGTCTCGGAGTGTTCTTCACAATTCCGTTTACTGACGTCGAATCATCGAAGGCAGTAGAACCTTATGCGCCACTGCCAAACGCGCGATTCGGAGCGATGAAAGCGTTGGCGGACGCGGGCATAACTGTCGGCATCGCGATCGCGCCGGTGATCCCAGGGCTCTCAACCAATATCCCCGAATTGCTGAAACGAGCGAAAGACGCCGGAGCAACACAAGCTTTCATAAACATGCTGCGTCTGCCAGGCAGTGTCGCACCTTACTTCGAAGAAACACTGCGTGCGAAGCTACCGACCAAAGCTGACCGCATCCTCCATCGAATTCGCGATGCGCGCGAAGGTAAATTGAACTCGAGCGTATTCGGCGAACGTATGCGAGGCAAGGGTCAATACTGGGAGGCGACTGAACGTCTTTTTAAGATTCACAGTGAAAGACTCGGATTTAACAAGAGACGCGATCACGTGCGATCAACTGATACCACCTTCCGTCGTCCCTCTGCACAACAGAGTCTGTTTGGTTAGCGGCAACTGTGAACAAGCTCAGACCTCTGCGGAACAGGCTCTCAAGTTTTTGTGTTCTTTAGAGCTCTAGAAGGGTCTGCCGCCCTAGGGGAGACGGCGGCTCTGTCTTGCAGTGACGTGCTTCTTCCGATGTCGGCCATTCAGTACCGTTCGCGGTAGCGGATGGCCAACGCTCAACCTGCTTAGGATGTGTTTACCAGGCATCTTGAGCGTCGGCCATCCGCTACCGCGAACGGTACTGAATACAACAGAGGTAAAAAAATTTCCTGCACACCGGATTGTTCTCTATAATACCTTCCACCCAAAGCCACATATTCAGGAGGCAAGGCGATGCTGATCCGAGATGTGATTCGCAACCGTGAGCCTTACTCGACGAAGGCTTCAGCAACCGTTCAGCAAACCGCGGAATACATGGCCACGCGTAACATCGGCGCGATCTGTGTGCTCGACGACATGGGCAGGTTGATCGGCGTGTTTTCCGAACGCGATCTGTTGAAGCGCGTAATTGTTGCCGGACGCGATCCTCAACGCGTCAGTGTTGGTGAGGTTACGAGTGATCTCCGCGCTGTCATTCAATGCGACGAAACTCCCCATCAGGCGCTGGAACGAATGGAGATGATTGGTACGCGACATCTTCCTGTCGTCGATGGTGAGCGTTGGGTGGGCATGCTTTCAATGCGTGACCTGCTGCGAGTGGAGGTTGGCGAACAAGGTGATGAATTGAAGTTGCTTCACGAATACATCCAGCACTGAGAATCGCCCCACCTGATGAAACGTATTTCTTTCGCCATCAAGACTTCACTGCTGGCTTTCATTCTGGCTTGTGGTTCGCCGCCTCCAGGGCAGGGTACCGGAGAAGTCGAGACTTCACCTCAAGCCAACATCGGTTTCAAAGTTGAAAAAGTAGTTGGTGGACTCCAGGTCCCGTGGTCCATAGTCTGGGCTCCTGACGGTCGCATGATCTTCACCGAGCGTCCTGGTTACGTCCGCGTCTTTGAGAAGGGCACACTCCAAAAGAATGCTCTTTACGAAGTCAAAGACGTAGAGCCAACCGGTGAAAGCGGATTGATGAGTCTCGCTTTGCACCCGCAGTTTTCCAGCAACCACTTTTTGTATCTTTCTTATGCCTACGCGGGCGGAGGCGGGGTGCGTGTTCGCGTTGTGCGTTTTCGTGAATCGGGAAATGCGCTCAACGACCGAAAGGTCATTATCGAGGACATTCCAGCGGCGCAGTTTCACGCTGGCTGTCGTTTGCGATTTGGTCCTGACGGTAAGCTATACATCACTACCGGTGACGCCACGGATCGACAACTCGCTCAAAAACTCGATTCACTCGCCGGCAAGACGCTTCGTCTGAACGACGACGGGACAATACCGGCGGACAATCCGTTCTTCGGCCAGCAAAAAGTCCGGCCCGAGATCTGGTCCTATGGACATCGCAACGCGCAGGGAATTGATTTCCAGCCTGACACCAATTTCATGTTTCAAACGGAACATGGCCCGAGCGGATTCGATGGACCAGGGGGCGGAGACGAATTTAACTTTGTAGAGAAAGGAAAGAACTACGGCTGGCCGGTGATACATCATACGCAAACGCGGGAGGGAATGGAGTCGCCTTTGCTCGAATACACTCCGGCGTGCGCTCCGGCAAGCGGAAGCTTCTATCGCAGCTCAACAATTCCACAGTTTAAGGGCAACTTCTTTTTTGGCTGCCTGCGAGGCGAACGCATCATTCGGGTCGTGTTAGACAAGCAGCGCGTTGTTACGCAGGAAGACTTGCTGTCGGGTAAGTACGGCCGCATTCGCGACGTAGCCGAGGGGCCGGATGGGTTTCTCTACTTTTCTACATCAAACCGCGACGGGCGCGGTAATCCTACAACCGACGATGATCGAATACTTCGCCTGGTGCCAGTGAAATAATCAGTAAATCTCCTTAATTATTCAGAGAGGTTGGTTTGACGATGCGATTGAATAGTCGACGTTTGTTTCTACTAGTTGTCTCGCTTTCGGTTATCGCCTGGCCGGTCTCGGCTCAGGAGCTTGCTGCTCGTCTTCAAGAGATCGACGAGTACGCGGCACGTGCCGGGACAGACTGGAAAGTCCCCGGATTCGCAGTTGCGATCGTCAAAGACGACAAGGTTGTTTTTGCCAAAGGCTACGGCGTTCGTGAGTTGAACAAACCGGATGCGGTAGACAAAGACACGCTTTTCGCGATCGCCTCGAACACAAAAGCGTTCACAGCGGCGGCTCTCGCAGTTCTCATCGATGAAGGAAAGCTGCGATGGGGCGACAAGGTGTTGAAGTACCTGCCATCGTTCCAGCTCTATGATCCGTGGGTTACGAATGAATTCACAGTTGCTGACCTGCTGAGTCATCGTAGTGGCCTCGTGACGTTCAGTGGCGATCTACTCTGGTATGAATCGAGTTACTCGCGAGAAGAAATCATTCGCCGTGTCCGTTTCCTGAAACCCGTCTCAAGCTTCCGCACGCGGTTTGGCTATAACAACATCATGTTCCTGGCGGCAGGCGAGATTGTCCCTGTGGTCACTGGAAAGAGCTGGGATGATTTTGTACGTGAGAGATTTTTCGTCCCGCTGGGAATGACGCGAACCACTACGAAGTATAAACAATTAATGGCAACGCCGAATATCGCCATCCCGCACAACGAGGTCCGCGGAAATCTACGTGTAATTCGTTATGGCAATGTCGATAACATAGCGGGTGCCGGTGCGATCAATTCATCGGTGGCTGACATGGCCCAATGGATTCGCCTTCAACTCGGACGCGGCACTTATTCCGGCACGAAGATATTTAGCCCCGGCCGCTCACGAGAAATGTGGACGCCTCAAACAATCGTGAGCGGAATCTCCGAACAAGCAGAAAAATTTAATCCGACCACCCACTTCAATTTATACGGCCTCGGTTGGTCGATCGGCGACTATCAGGGTCGCAAAGTTGTGTCGCACGGGGGAGGTCTCGACGGAATGACCTCCCGCGTAGCGTTGATACCGGAAGAGAATCTCGGTCTAGTGGTGTTGACCAACAGCGAGTCGTCATTATCGACCGTTATCTCCAACCGAATTTTCGACGCGTTTCTGGGGGTACCGAAGCGTGATTGGAGTGCGGAGTATCTCCTGCGCGCGAAGCAGGGCCAGCAGGCTCAAGCGGCTGAGGAAAAGCAGATCGAAGACGCGCGCGTTCCTAACACAAAACCATCTTTGCCTTTGGCGTCGTATGCGGGCACCTACTCAGGTGCGATGTTTGGCGACGCTAGCGTGGCTGAGGAAAACGGGAAACTCGTTTTGCGGCTGGCGCCCTCGCCCAACTTCGTTGGCGATCTGGAGCACTGGCACTTCGACACGTTTCGCATCACTTGGCGAGATTCAATTGTCTATCCGTTTCCACGCGGCTTCGTGACGTTCTTACTCGATGCAAAGGGAAAGGTTTCGGAGATGAAGATCGACGTGCCTAATCCTGACTTTATTTTTACGGAGCTTGAGTTTAAGCGACTTTAGATCGAACTATAGAGCGCAAAAGAAATCATTGGTTATTTGAGAATTGAAATTTGACATTTGAGATTTAAGAACCAGCCCAGATCTCGCAGACAAAACACAGATCTAACCGCAGCGTCGTGTCGGCCAGTCTTATAGCGTGTTTGCGATTAGGTTTTGATTATGGGTGTTCTGCGATCTGCGGCTGGTT
>DATJKB010000683.1:0-4413 GCA_035491875.1 Pyrinomonadaceae bacterium
GACGCTGCCGCACGATTCGCGAAGGTAGCGGAAAGATTTCTTGGTTTAGCGCCTTCCATCCTGGAAGCCGTGGAGGTTTGGGGACACGATGAGCTTCGCCCGCAGTGATGGTCGCGCAGCAGGGGAGTTGCGTAGTGTAAAGATCACTCCCGGTTATTTGCCGTACGCTGAAGGTTCAGTGCTAATCGAGATGGGAAATACTCGGGTCGTTTGCGGCGCCTCATTCGAAGAAAGGGTTCCGCCGTTTTTGCGAAGCAGTGGGCAGGGTTGGCTCACTGCCGAATATGCGATGTTGCCGCGCTCGACGCAAACACGTACTCCGCGCGAAACAGGACGTGGTGGTCCATCGGGTCGAACGCACGAGATACAACGATTGATCGGCAGAAGTTTGCGAGCGATCGCGGACATGAAAGCACTGGGCGAACGTACCATAACAATCGACTGCGACGTTTTGCAGGCGGATGGTGGAACTCGTACTGCCGCTATAACTGGTGCGTATGTTGCATTCGCTCTCGCCAACCGACGCTTGCTCGAGCATGGGAAAATCTCGCGCTCGGCTGTTATGAATCAAGTTGCCGCAGTGAGCGTCGGGATGGTGGATAACACGCCGCTGCTGGATCTAAAGTACGACGAAGATTCACGTGCGGAAGTCGACATGAACGTCGTGTGTACTGGCGATGGCAGATTCATCGAGGTCCAGGGAACAGCTGAGCGTGAGCCCTTCAGCAGGTCGCAGATGGATGATTTGTTGGAGCTGGCCCGCCAGGGCATAGCAACTTTGATCGGGATGCAAAAGGCTGCGATTGACAGTGGTCGCTGAAGCCGTTTAGGGCAAAAGAGGACAACCGGCGATAGTCTGCGGGGCATCTGAGCTGGCGGTCTTTTGCGTAAATCGTCATCTCAATTGCTGGGAAAGGCGCGCAAAAAGGAGTTCAAGACATGCGAAAAGTGGCCGGAGTTCTAGTGGTTCTGTTGGGGTTCATGACCGTTGGCATTGCTCAACAGGTCTATACCACCGACCGGCTGGAGTATACATTCGAGCTGCCGTCACCCACCTGGCGAGAGATCACGGAGTCAGACGCAA
This sequence comes from Pyrinomonadaceae bacterium, assembly GCA_035491875.1. Lineage (GTDB taxonomy): Bacteria > Acidobacteriota > Blastocatellia > Pyrinomonadales > Pyrinomonadaceae > PSRF01. The sequence continues at coordinate 1,085 of DATJKB010000683.1, forward strand.
CACACGGGGTCGGACTCGTGTATGGCGACCGGTTGGATGGCTACCTACAGATTCGCAAAGAGGTGGTGGAAGCCGGCACAACTCCATCGGCGCTCGCTCAGCGTGATCAGGATCTGAAACTAAGGTTTCTTCCGGGTTTTGTGGAAGGGAAACAGGACTCTTTTAATGGTCGGCTCGACGGCGTCACCATGTCATATGAATTCGTGAAAGCCGGCAAACCGATGCTGGGAAGGATCTATTACCTACAGGCGGACAATCGCACAATCTACACGCTAAGGTTCAGCGGGCTGCGCGATAAGTTAGCCCGCATCCGCAACCAGACCGATTTGATCGCGCGCACCTTCAAGTTGAAATAACCAGCAAGAGAGAGTTTGTTTGTGAGGCCGCGAGTACTCAACAGTACGCGCGGCCTTTTTGATTCTGCAAATCTGAATCTTGACCAACCACTAAAGTGCTACACTGCATTTCTGCTAGCGCCGTCATGAAACTTAATCTCGCCCCAGGTTTAGCCATCAAAAGATCCGCGATTCATGGCAAAGGATGCTTTGCCACTAAAACTTTTGCAGCCCGCCGAAAGATCGCAGAATACTCGGGGGAGAAAATCTCCAACGCTGAAGCCAATCGAAGATCTCATCGAAAGACCCTTCGCATCTGTGCCATCAATAATCGTTGGAGCGTGGACGGAAGCAGGGGAGGAAATGGAACGCACTACATCAATCATTCGTGCGAGCCCAACGCATTCATGAAAGTTCTCTACAAACACATACTCTTCATTGCGCTGCGAGACATCCGCCCGGGTGAAGAGATCACCATCGATTACGAGTCGACGCTGCATTCAGACGACAAGCGTTGCATCTGTCGCGCAAGAAACTGCCGCGGCACGATAAATAAAAATTAGGGAAAAAGGGCAAAAGGGAAAAAGGGAAGAGAAATCATTGGTCATATATCATTTGACAACTCTCAACTGTCATTTCCGGAGACCACCGACTTCATGTCGGTGGTGTTTCAATCTCAACCTACAGACCTGAACAAAAAGACCTCCGGCGCGCTCCGCGCGCCGAAAATGAGTGAAGACAGCCGTTAGGTAGAAATTGATAGACCACCGACATGAAGTCGGTGGTCTCCGATGGCCAAGTCCGTGGTCCCAAGTGACAATTGAGAAATGTCGAGAAATTTCAAATTGATAAATGCCAAATGATATATGACCAATGATTTCTTTCCCTTTTTCCCCTTTCTTAAAGTCGCGGAAGCGTAAAACTGAAAACCGATCCGCGTCCTTCTTCTGAGTTCAGCGCCACTTGTCCGCCATGTTGTTCCACTACTTCACGCACGAACGACAAGCCCAAGCCTGCCGACTCCTCGTCTTTCTCCTGACCCTCACGAACCACGCGGTAAAACTTTTCCCACACTCGATCTCTCGATTCCGCGGGTATTCCAAATCCACGATCCTCCACAGAAACGCGAACGGCCTCAGCTTCCAGCGCTGTTGATACGGTGACCGTTGTACGTTCAGGACTGTACTTAATCGCGTTGTTCAGGAGGTTCTTCACCGCCTGGGTGATCAGGCTCTTGTCAGCGGCGACTGGCGGTATGCGCTGAGCTGGTTGCTGCACTAACCGGATTCGCTTCTTCTTGGCCATGGGTTGCATAGTCAGAAGCGTTTCGTGCACGACCTCATCCAGCCGCAGCGGTATCTTTAGAACTTCCTGCTTGTCCTTCCGTTGAAGTTGCGTGACCGCCAGGAAAGTATTGATCATTCGCGAAAGCCTTTGTGACTCGTTCGCTATGATGGTCACGAATTCTTTGGCTTGATCCGGAATCGTATTGTCCTGCGTCAGTAATTCGGCGAACCCGTTGATGCTCGTCAAAGGCGTCCGTAGTTCATGTGACATCAGCGAGATCATATCGCTCTTTAACTTCTCGTATTCCTTACTTCGTGTCAGATCACGGACGCAAACCGCCAGGCCAACCGGGCTTCCGTCAGAATCAGTTGGTTCAGGATCTTTCAGGATGGAAATCCGTAATCCGAGCGTAAGATTTCGATCTTCAAAGCGGAGTTCGTTCTCATAATCCGTGCCCGACTGCAACACTCTGCGAACGGCGATCGCCGGTTCGTCGAACGCTCCGGAGCGAAAACGATCGAGGACCATAAAGATGTCAGCGCGCGCCAACTGCTCTTCAGTGATTCCCGCGTAATGACGCAGCGCTGGGTTTGTCAGCGCAATCGTGCCGTCGAGATGTGCGATAGCAACGCCATCTTCAATCATTTCGAAAGCATTCACTTCGCATCGTTGTTCAGCGAGCGATGCTGTTAGAACGTCAACGGCGTCCAACTTTTTGCGAGCGCCCGTATGCGAAAAGAAGTTTATTGCGCGACCCAGTTGTCGCTGACTGCTAACTCGCTCGCGTTTCAAGTTACGCGCAAACTGTGAACCGACGGCTTCAAGCAAAGGTCGATCGTCGTCGTTGAACTTTGTACCGAGCCGAAGCAACAACGCACCAACGTTTTCGCTTTCGTGAGTAAGGGGAACGGCAACAGTCGCCTGATTCTCTTCGGCGCCTTCGATAACTAGTTGCTGGCGCGCCAACGCACGTTTGCAGTGACCGATACCATCGCGCCACACCGAGTTCCGATTTGGCTGCCTGCCGTTGTTCGCACTTTTTAATCTTGCGAGTGGCTGCAACACCGAGGAACCATCGCACTGGAACACGACAGCCTCGCGAAGCGGAAGAACTGTTTGCAGAAGTCTCAATCCGCTGTCTAAGCGACGAGTGACATGCGCGCTGTCCACACGGTCGGCTGTGAGCCGGCGAATTACTCGGCGCATGAATCTCCGATCCATTTCCCACAGTCGCTGCAACTGGACGAAAGTAATCGAGAGTGCTGCTCCGCAAAGAAACAGCGCAACCTGAAGATCTATTGAAGAGAACCGTTCGAGGATTAGACCACCAACACCAACTAAGACTATGACCATAAAAAGAAACGGTACTGCGCGGCGGCCGCCCAATCGATTCAAGATGATGCCAAGGAGGACGCAAAAGACGCTCAACGCGATCGCCGTCACTTGAACGTCGAGCGGAAGCGCTAAGGTGCCGGGTTCAGCGATCGTAAAGTACCTGCTGAAGCTCGGAATCACCTCAAATCGCGAGAGACCAAGGCAAACTCCCGCCGCACTCAAGGAGAGCAAAGCTGCGAGAAGGTCAGATTTCAGTGCTTTTGATTGTCTCAAGCTCAGTTGGGGGCGACGAGGCGTCGCTGGCTTTCTTGGGATGGCTCTGGTGAGTCACAACGCCGGGCAGAATTATAGCGTGGCCAACGCGGTTTAATC
>DATJKB010000684.1:0-3824 GCA_035491875.1 Pyrinomonadaceae bacterium
CAACACGAGGTGGCCCGTTTCGGCCGCCTCCAGTGCGATCTCAGTGGTCTCAAAATCCCGCATCTCACCGATCAGAATTACTTTTGGCGCCTGACGCAGCGAAGCACGCAAGGCAGACGGAAAGTCTTTCGTGTCGTGACCAACTTCACGCTGGTTGATAGTGGAATTTTTGTGCGAGTGTAAGTACTCGATCGGATCTTCGATCGTAACGACGTGGTAGTGTTTCTTTTCATTGATGATGTCGATGATCGCGGCTTGAGTTGAACTTTTCCCGGAACCAGTGGGACCAGTTACAAGCACGAGTCCGTTTCGCAGTTCAGCAATCTGGGACAAGTGCATGGGCAAACCGAGCGATCGTAGGGTCGGAATGTCCGTCGGAATCACGCGCATGACGATGCAATAGACGCCTCGTTGCTGGAAGATATTGACGCGGAAGCGGGCGCGCGAAGGAAGCGAGTAACTGAGATCCGCAGTGCCGGTCCTGGCAAGACGGTCAGCGGCTTCCGGGTTTCCCTGCAACAGTGTTAACGCAATTATCTCTGTCTGATACGGGGAGAGCTTTTGCATTCCAAGCGGCTGGACGGGCGTCAGCTTGCCATTGATTTCAACTTGCGGATGCTGGCCAACTGAGAAGTTCAGGTCGCTGATCTTGTCGGAAACCAGCAACATGCGCTCGATTATCGGCGGCAAATCGAAGAAACTCATCTTAGACTGGAGACTCCGGGAAAACGGACGGTGTATCGAACGTGGGCGAGGTTTGGTGGTCCGGAAATGTGGGAGTGACCGAAACCGGGGTGATTCTCTCGTATAACGATGATTAACGCAAGAAAAATCTAATTCCCAGGCGCAACATGCTCAAATAGCTGACGTGTTCGTTCAGTGATCGAGTCTTTTTCGGCCAATAATGCGCTAATCACCGCCACTGACGTCGCACCCGCTTCAATTACTGCGTGCACGTTTTCGAACGTTATCCCACCAATCGCCACTATCGGGAGTCTGTTCGCTATCCGAGCAACGGAACGGAGGCCATCCAATCCGACAACTGGTTCGGTGTCGGTTTTCGAAGTCGTTGCGAAGATTGGTCCAATTGCCAGGTAATCGATTGGGAGTGAGAGAGCACGTTTGGCCTGATCAAGATTGTGTGTGGAATAGCCGATGATGGCGTCGTTGCCGAGTATCCGTCGGGCCGCCTCAGCCGGCAGATCGTCCTGGCCAAGGTGGACGCCATCCGCCTTTGTTGCCAGCGCAACGTCCGCCCGATCGTTGATGATGATGCGGACTGAGAGCTGCCGAGCCAATTGCACGGCTGTTATAGCCTGACCAAAAAACTCTGCGGGCGGGAGGTTTTTTTCCCGCATTTGAATGAAAGTAGCCCCCCCGGCGGCCAGACGTTCAACTTGTTCGGTGTGCGATAGACCAGAAAATCCAATATCAGTAATTGGATAAATCTTTGGCAACTCAAGAATCATCGCGACCGTCAGGCTTCGGCTTCTTTGCGTTTAGGACGTTGATTCGCGGGTAGGATCCGCTTCCGTAAGCGAATAGAGTCGGGAGTTACTTCGACAAGTTCATCGTCAGCTATAAATTCCAATGCCTGCTCAAGCGATAGATCCTTTACTGGAACCAGGCGCATCGCCTCGTCAGCGCTAGACGCACGCATGTTGGTTAGCTTTTTTTCCTTAATGGCGTTTACGTCAAGGTCAACGGCTCTCGCGTTCTCGCCGATGATCATTCCTTCGTAAACCTTGGTGCCTGGTCGAATGAACAGCGTCCCGCGTTCCTGCAGGTTGAAGAGGGCAAACGTTGTGGTTTCGCCAGTGCGATCGGCCACGAGTGAACCCGTTGCACGACCGCGCATCGTGCCAAGCCAATCGCCCCAACGAAGGAACATCGTGTTTAGGAGCCCGGTTCCCTTCGTTTCGGTGAGAAACTCGTTGCGAAAACCGATCAATCCGCGCGAGGGCGCCTCAAACTCCAAGCGAACCCGCCCGGTGCCGTGGTTCACCATGCGGGTCATTTGTCCCTTGCGTCGCCCAAGGGCTTCCGTAACGACGCCGATGAATTCATCAGGACAATCGACAACAACCGCCTCGATTGGTTCAAGAGTCCTGCCATGGAGTTCACGAGTGATGGCTTCTGGTTTCGACACCTGAAGTTCGTACCCCTCACGCCTCATCATCTCAATCAAGATCGCCAGTTGCAGTTCGCCACGGCCGGAAACCTTGAACTGATCGGGCGAATCTGTCTCTTCTACGCGAATGGCCACGTTCCCTAGAATCTCCTTGTCCAGGCGTTCCTTGACCTGGCGAGACGTCACGAACCGACCTTCACGACCTGCAAAGGGTGAATTGTTCACTCCAAAGATCATCGCAATTGTCGGCTCGTCGACTGCTATCGCCGGCAGTGGATGTGGATTATCCGGTGACGTGACCGTGTCACCGATTTGAATATCCTCGATTCCCGCCAAGGCGACGATCTCGCCGAAGCCAGCGCTAGTTATTGATTCGCGCTTCAAACCCTCGAAGGCATACAACTGTGATACGCGTGTCTTCAGAAGTGATCCGTCAGGCTTTGCGACCGCGATCTGATCGCCCACTTTAATCTCACCGGAGAAGATCCGACCAATGGCAAGTCTGCCGACGTAATCGTTGTAATCGAGATTCGCTACCAGCAACTGCAAGCTGTCAGACCGCTGCTGTTTGGGTGATGGAATGGTCTGGACGATCTGCTCAAACAACGGCTGGAGGTTCGTTGATTGATCGTCCAGGTTCTTTTTCGCGACGCCGTCTCGCGAAACACAGTACAGGATAGGAAAGTCGATCTGTTCGTCGGTGGCATCGAGATCAAGAAACAGCTCGTAAATCTCGTCTACTACTTCCGCCGGTCGAGCATCACTACGGTCGATCTTATTCACAATGGCTATGGCGGGCAGCCGCGCCTCGAGCGCTTTCCGCAGGACAAATCTTGTCTGCGGCAAACATCCCTCGGCAGCATCAACCAGCAACATGACCCCGTCGACCATCTTTAGCACGCGCTCGACTTCGCCTCCGAAATCAGCGTGGCCTGGTGTGTCGACAATATTGATTTTCACCTCGCGATAACGCACAGAGGTGTTTTTCGCCATGATCGTGATGCCCCGTTCGCGCTCAAGATCCATGGAATCCATTACTCGCTCTCGAACCTGTTCGTTTTCGCGGAATGTGCCTGACTGGCGAAGCATCGTGTCAACAAGCGTAGTTTTGCCATGGTCGACGTGTGCGATGATCGCAATGTTTCGTATGTCTGTTCGTTCGTCACTCATAACTTAATTAGTCAAGGCATCTTACCAAGTTGCCCTTAAACGGCAAGGAGAGCGTTAACGGATGGTTTTAGTCTGCCGCAGCGCTTCATACAGAACTATAGCGACCGAATTTGCGAGATTGAGGCTGCGGACTTTCGAATTAAGGATGGGAATCTTCAGGCAGTGGTGCCAGTTGGCGCGCAATAACTCAACCGGTAAACCTTGGGTTTCCCGGCCAAAGACCAGGCAATCGTTTTCGGTGAACTGCCAATCGAGATAAGAACGTTCGGCTTTCGTGGTGAAATAGATCAACCGCGAATTGCTTAGAACCTCTGTAAGGGCGGCGAGGTTCGGGTGACGAGTGAGATCGACTTGATCCCAGTAATCCAATCCCGCTCTTCGCACCGCTTTGTCGTCGAGTCGGAATCCGGTAGCGCCGACGATATGAAGCGGCGTGCTGGTGGCGGCACACAGTCGCGCAATGTTTCCTGTGTTCTGGGGAATCTCTGGTTCGACAAGCGCGACTTTGATCACGCTGCAATGT
>DATJKB010000685.1:0-5257 GCA_035491875.1 Pyrinomonadaceae bacterium
CGTATTTGCCATGAAGTAGAGCGTGATCTTTAAGTCTGAACCATGTCGGGGCGTGTATTTAATGGCGTGCACTTCCTTCCCATCGATCTTCTTCAGACCGGAGTACTCCAGTTTCGGGTTCTTGCTTTCCATGTTGAGGAAAGGCCATGCCTTCGACAGCGTTCCGCCCAACAAACCTTCGCGGAAGATAACGTCATACGCAGCGAGGAAATTTTCGAGACTTGTTCGCCGGCCGGGTCGAAACTGACTCACCGTCGCATTGCTGCCATCAAACTTTGTCCACACTGCGGCGTCGCCGGTAGTGAACGTCATTTGAATCATATTCATTTCACCTTTTGACGACATCATTGCCTGCCCTTCCGCCTGGCCAGCCCCGCCCTCCTTCACCGTAAGGGTGCAGGTACCGGCCAACTTCATCGTCGTGGCGCGCGCACGTTGCTCAGCTGGTCCAATTGACTCGAGGTGTTTGCTAATGACGTCCATTGGAGACAACTTCTTGTCTCCATAAGCCCGGGGAATACTGGCGCTCGTCAGAATTACGATCAAAATCAACGCAAGTTGTTTCATGTAACGGTGGATAGTCATGGCGGGCTACTCGCCTTTCGTTAAGGATTTATTCTTACAATGAGCGAGACGAATTACATCGAATAGTACACCAACTAAAGAGTAATGCACTTACCTTTTTTGAGGTTAAGAGCGCCGCGCCGCGTGAGTATTACGGCGTCCCAATCAGGCTGCTGCCACGTTGAGCCATCACTGAATTGAACCTGCTTGAGGACGAAGTCTTTGACTGAGGGTTTTGGCACATCTATGTTAGATCCCTGCGCGGAAACGTCGACAACCATCACCCTGGGAAGACGCGATACTGAGTTGATCTCCTGGCTTCGGCCAGGCTCAATTTTTGTGCTGCAGAGAAACTCTGTATCTGCGATGTCTTGCATCTGAGGATGGTGTGACACGCGGTAAGCCCAAACAATTCGAGTGATAGTCTTCGCAGAGTCGTTTCGCATTTGCGCGGTGAAAACATAGAACAGTCTTGTCGGGTCCGGTGGTTCTTTGGTTGGCGTTTTCTCATGAGACACGCCGCCCACTTTACTCATGGCTGCGAGTCGCGCCTTCTCTTGTCTTTGCGCGTTCACGGGCGACTCGTTTGGATCTACTCTACCGAGGTTTGGATTGGGATTGAGAGTGGGCGGATCCTGCGAAACCATACTTTTGGGAATCGGTGGAGCCTTCAGCAACTTCTCCTCGAAACTAATGGTGGTTATTACCAGGCCCCCTCCGGTTGGTAACGATGGCTGAGTTTGGGCGAGTGAGAAAAGAGTCAATAGAAGTAAGAGAGCGAGTCTCATAGTCCTCATCCTTCTTAATCACTGGCCATTTATCACAACGGGGGCCAAAAGTCGAAAAAAGAAAGCCGGGCGCCGTTTTTACAAACGACGCCCGGGAGAGTTAGTTCAATAGAGGGAATTTAGCGAGGCCCCTCTACCCGTGTGCCTAGAAGGTGAACTTCCAGGACCACTGGAGAATTCGGTTATCAAACGCTGTGTTGATCTTACCGAAGTTTGTGTCGTTGATGTCGAGGTTGTTCGGCACTGAGAAGTTCGTGTGATTGAACACATTGAACGCCTCAAGACGCAACTCAAGACCTAACCGCTCACGGAACCTTGTTCTCTTAATGAGCGCCGTATCGACGTTCCAGTAACCTGGACCGTCAACCGGGGTTAAGCTCAGCTGTCCGACTTGACCGGCTAGTGGATGAGTAAAGAACGCCGGGTTTGCACGTCCATCTGTTCCGATCCAAGCCGGATCAATTAACAGCGGAGCGCCCGTCTTCGGATCGAAGAACAGGCCTGTACCCGCTTGCAGTTGCGGAATCGTGAGCGAGGTGTTCGCCGTGTTGTTACCCGAGCGAGCACTACGATTCAATGTTCCGCGTCCCGATGTGAACGAGATTGGACGACCGGTTCTCCACTGACCGATCATGCTGATCTGCCAGCCGCCAAGGACCTTGCCTTGCCAGCCACTCTGATCAAAGAACCTCTTACCTGGGCCAAAAGGCAACTCATACACGGCGTTCGCCTTGAGAACGTGATGAACGTCTTGATTGAGCCGCTTCTTCTCCCACGCATCGCCGATTGTATTGTCGAGATACGGTGCGAATTCGGCCTGCGCCTGTTCGGCGTTGGTGAACGCCTTACTCCAGGTGTAGTTCACCTGATAGTACCAGCCATTGGTGAACCGCTTGCGAATTTCCGCTTGCAGTCCGTGATAGTTGGACCAGCCGCTGCTACCGATGTAGTCGGTAACAAAAGCGTTCCTGTTGGTAGGCAGGAAGAACTCGGTACCGAGCTCTGCCGCGTTCGCTCCCGTAGGCGGATTGATCCTAAAGTTGACCGGACAATTTTGGACCGGATTAGGAATAAAGAATGTGCATCGGCTGTTGAGGTAGTTGGATGCTAGCTCACCGACCTGGCCCTGCCTAATCAGGTTACGGATTGTCGCATTACCCAGATTTCCGTCGTTGCCTAGCCGTGGGAAGATGGTCAGAACTTCGCAACCCGTCGAAGCCGCCTGCGCCGCACTGCAGGCCGGATTACCAAACGAGTTAAGGTTTCGTTGCGCTCTCAGGAAGTCCTGGAAGAAACCATTCTGGAAGATAATCACCTGGTTGGTGTCGAGGCCACGAGTCAACTGAACACCGCGGTTGCCGACATAACCAACCGAGAGCGCTGTGTCCTTCATGATTTCACGCTCAATGCCGAAGTTCCATTGCTCGGCATAGGGTGTCTTCAGGTTGTACTCGGTTGTAAAGAGAGTTGGTGTTTGGCTAAGTGCCAAATTCTGTTCGATAGTGCGTGGCACCTGAAACGCTGGAGTAGCAATCGGGGCGATCCCTGTGGTGCTGACAGTGCCAACCTGATCTACCGTGACTGTCGACTGCAATCCGGCGTTGCCGCCCACTGAAGAGTTGTTGAGCACGGTTGCGTTGTTGTCGATCGCATAGGAGATTGCGAATCCGCCACGGATCGACGTCTTGCCATCCTTGAATGGATCCCACGCAAAACTGAAGTTTGGCGCGAAGTTATTCAAGTCTTTGGCCAAAAATTCTCGGCCAGTTCCTTTGCCGGCGAAGTCGAGTACCGCTTTTGGATCGAAGAGCACGTTTAGCGACAGATCCTTCGGCATCAACCCTAAGCCGTCTCTCTCTGTTACCGGTCCGATATATTCCCAACGCATCCCGAAGTTGATCGAGAGGTTTTCCTTCATACGCCACGTATCGCCTCCGTAGAAAGCGAGCGTGTTGTAGTCGAGGTGACGGTCCGAACCGACTCCTCTCGTGAACCCTGATGTGCGGTCTTGAATGTTGAACGTTTGCGCGCCGTTACCTACCGCTCCGGTTAACAAACCGAGTAGGCTGGTGGCAGTCGTAAATTCCGTATCCGACAGGCCTCCGGGAAAGTTCGCCGTGTTGTTGGCAAGCGGACTTTGATTCGTCGTGGTGTTAAAGCCGACGTTGTACTGGGGAATGATTCCACCGTCGTTGAAGTTCAGAATCTTGACTTGTCGCCAAGCGGTTCCAAACCTGAACACGTGGTCGCCCTTAACATAGGTTACGTTGTCGATGAAGTCGTGATTGCGTGGTGCACGACCCTGTTGCAGGAAGTTCTGAACAGGATTGGTGATCAAAGGAAGTCCGAGGCGGAAACCTTCTGCGAAATGCTCATTATTAAAGAACAGCGGCGTGCTTGACGAGAACCCAAACCGTGCTTCGTTCGTGATGTTGGAAGTCACACTTGCAATGTATGCCAACGCATATCGCGGTCTGTTTGATTCCTGACCACCACCGGGCAATCCTGGGAACTGCTCGCCGATGTTGTTCAACTGAACGTCGTTGGGCAGCTTCGAAAGGAAGTGGGAGAAGACGCCTTCTATTCGGTGCTTCGAATTGATGTCGTAGTCCATACGGAAACCGATGTTTCGGCCCGTGCTTCCATTCGGTGTGTTGAAGCGGAAACCGCCGGTGTTGCGAGTGTCGCCGATCGAGAAGTTATTCTCAGTAGGAGTTAGCGCAATCAACTGAGCGATCTTTGGATCAATCGTTCTTCCCGTCAGCGCAAGGAGGTTCACCGTATTCAGCTGACCGTTGTCAGTTCTGAGATAAGTGAAGTTTCCTGTGCGCGCACCTGCGCGCAACACGGTACGGTTCGGAACGAAGTCCTGTACCGTGTCGGTGAATTCATAAAAGAAGTAGAAGAACAGATTGTCCTTCTCGGCCAGGCGTGGACCACCTTCACCAAAACGCGGCAGCGCAAATGGGCCACCGACATTAAAACCATACTGGTGTTGCAGTAGTTTTGGTTTGGCAATCTTGGTCGCGTTATTAAAGAACGAGTTTGCGTCGAACCTATCGTTGCGATAGAAGTCGTACGCCTCACCGTGATAGCTCTTGCCGCCACGTGGTGTCGTGAACTTCACCTGAGAGATACCCACGCCTTCATCTGGTCCGGCGTTCTGAGTTGTCAGAGTGAATTCGGCAACGCCCGCGACGCTCGGTGTGTTCACACCAAACAACGCGTCAGTTCGCACTAGGTTGTCGTTGATCTCGATACCATCCCAAGTGATGTTCGAGAACGAACCGCGCAAACCATTGATGACTGACTGACGGATGTTGGTGTTCGTGTTCACACCTGCGAGACCACCAGCCAGGTTAATTGGGTTGCGACCGTTTAAGGGGAGATCCTGAACTTGTTTCACATCGATCGTTGTCGAGAGCTTTGCGTCCTCAGTGCGAATGAGCGACTGTGCCTCAGACGCCGTGACAGAAACGGTGGCAGCAATATCGCCGGCCTCGAGCACGAGACTCAAGTTGATTGTCTGGTCGACGTGCGCTTCGATGTTGGTGACTTGTAGTTTTTTGAATCCAGCACCCTCCGCTATAACGGAGTATGTGCCGACCCGGACGTCAGTTATAACGAATGACCCGTCTTCCTTGGTGGTGACGGATTTTTCGTCTCTCGTCTGGGCGTCAATTAAAGTGACTTTGACACCCGGCACAATCGCGTCATTCGTATCTTTGACGATACCTTTTACTTGCGTGCTGACGTTTTGTGCAGAGACGCTGAATGCCAGGCAGAAGATGCTCAGCACCAGACTAAAGATGCTGACAGGAAGCTTAAACCTCATCATTATGGGCTCCTTCTGTGGTTGGTTAAGGCGTTTCAGTCTTCACTCATAGCCAATGGGCAAAGACTGT
>DATJKB010000686.1:0-3074 GCA_035491875.1 Pyrinomonadaceae bacterium
ATTGGCTTGAAGGCTCAGGAATTCACACTCGGCAGCCCGCGTCCGGAGAGCCCTGCACCTCGACAGACTCCGCCACCGCGCAATCACGGTTGGTGGCAAGCGTTCGAACGTGGATGGGTCTACTGGACTCCCGCGCACGGAGCTCATGTAGTACGCGGAAGAATTTTTGAAGCGTGGGGACGTGAGGGTTGGGAACAAGGCGCGTTGGGGTTTCCAACGCATGACGAAGAAGTCTGTCGAGCACCTGATTTGCGCGATAATTATCAACGCTTCGAAGGCGGAGTGATCCATTGGCGAGCTGCAACAAACGAAGCGATCATTCATTACAACGATGCGCAAAACAATCTCACCTTCGCGGTGAGCGGAGTCTGCACGCCAACCGCAACCGCAGCACCGAACACATCAACGACATCACCTCTCAGCACAAATAGAGTTGAGAACACCTCAGTTCCTGCTCAAGGCCCGCCGTTAGCTCCCGACAAGAAGCCGGCGCCTGTTGAAAGAAGCCGCGGATTGTTTCGAATTAAGATCGAGAATTTCAGAGCAGAGCAGGTCGTCCACAATGGTGTATTGGATGCGGGTGATGATGTTTTCCTGATGTGGGACGCTCAGGAGTTCAATGCTGACGGGCGGTTGGTGGGAGGCCCGCTTGCAGGCCAGAGTCAGATTTACGGAGACATGGGCCGGAACCGCGCGCAGATACAAGCGGGAACGCAAGGCGACAACGGTGGAATACGATCGGGTGACAAGATAAGCGGACGATCAGCGCCGTCAGCGAATCGATTGCCGATGCTCGTTGGAGATTTTCAATTAGTAGATGGCGAAAACGCTTTCCTCTTTGTGCCCACGATCTGGACTGCCGAAAACGAAGTGGGAGAGCTCGCATATAGGTTTCGCCAGAGGTTTCAACTTCGAACGCGCTTTGCTGCATATGGTGTGCGTCAGGATTTGGAAGATCCCCGTTTTGCTGAGTTTCACTGGACATGGAGCGGCTCGCGCGGACCCGACGATTGGCTTGAAATTCGTTACCCATGGGGCATGAATAATATCAGGGGCGATCACCCGATCGGTCACTGGCACTTTTGGATCCAGATGAACGAGTTCAATCCTCACACCTTTTTGCTTACCTATAAGACTGTCACCAAGTTCATGGAGTCAGCTGGTGGACACCGCGAGGTTCCTTTTGAGGCTCGCTACGCGGATGCCTCAGGCGGCGAATACTACATCGTGATGACAATCGAGCGCGTGAAGTAGGTTCCGAAACACCATCAATGAGCAGGGCCTTTGTGTTCTGCCGCAATCACAATGATGTACGCCGTGCGCGCCCCGCCTGAATAGCCCGAATACACAAACGGCAGTGAAGGATTCGTCCGGCGCGCATCGGTACTCAGACCAATGTCGGCGTTTGTGACGCCCGGCGCATAAAGCATGTAGTGAGGCGGAAATAGGGTCTTGCTGATTTCTTTAGTCGCGGGATCGTATTGCACATCGCCTCTGAGCATGTATGCAATCCCAGACTTTCGCGGACTGACAAAGCGTCCTTCGTTAAAGCCGGCGTCAATGTCGGCCGCGATTTCTTTGGCAGTCTTTCTCATGGCGATAAGCTCGCCAACCCGAAGCATGACCGGAACAATTGTGGCGCCGCCTTCAGGATCCCAACACGTGGGCTTAAGATCGTTATCACCTCTTTGGTTACCATCGCGATTGACGATGCAGGTAAATCCATTCTTGCCGCTGCGAATCTTTTCATAGCCTTTGCGTCCGAAAACATAAACGGTCGCATCCGAACGAAGGTGTTCTGGACCGGCGCTCAAAGCAAGTTCGATCTCCTGTGCTTGCGGCAGAAAAATGAGGGCACTTGAATCAGGATTTCCCTGGCGAGTTTGCGCAGAAATCTCAACGCCAGCCAGTGAAGCTGACAAGATCAAGGCTACAAACTTAAGGAATCTCATTTGGTCTCCTTTGCAGTGTTGCAGTGCGTGATCGAGTGCTCAACAAAGTCCTGTCAACCGCCGATTTTATTAACACTACCAACCCGCGTACTCAACTTTCAAACTAAGGCGATCCATCCAAACCGCTGACCATAACCGCAAGAGACGCAGAGTACGCCGAGTTTGCGCAGGGAGTCGAGTGAGTTTGACGATTCGATTCACTATTCAGGATTCATTCCAATTGCGCGCATCGGCGAGTGTCGATTTAACGAAATGATCTTTCGCGCGCATGTAGCCGATGTTGTCGAAACGGTGTGCGAGAGATTCTCGTCGTTTCAGTTCGGCATACGCGGTCGCGACGTCAGGGTTTGCACGCAGGTAGTCACGGAATGCGAGTTTGTCAAAGATCTCCTGATGTCCTTTCGCACAGACGTGCGCGTGATGCGAACGAACGCCATTCGTATCTTTGGTGAAATAGAATCGACCGGGCGTTCCTGGAATCTCTGCGTCTAAACACTCGCCACGGACGCGATACCCGAGTCGTTCCATCGCCGGGCTGAACCGATCGATATCGCTTGTGTCATCGAGTATGACGAGGATGTCGATGATCGGTTTGGCAGCCAGGTTTGGAACTGAAGTACTGCCGACGTGATGAATCTCAAGCAGTCGCGGGGCAAAGACGTTCGTCAGTGCTGAGGCTTCGTCCTCGAAAGCTTTGATCCAATTCGGATCGTAATCAACAACTTCAATTATGCGACCCATCGTACTGCAGACTTTGACCGGTTAGTCGAGACGTTTCAGCGGTATATCCCTTCCACCGACGTGCACGACCATCCTCACTGCCCGGCCTTGATCATCCAACTCGAAAGTTAATGAATCCGAGGAATTCCTCGAGAAGAATTTGGTTTCGCTTTCAGCTCCCAGTTCCTGTCTGGGCTCGTCGTTCTCCTGGATGAAAAGACGACTGCCTTCTCGCGTAATTTTTAGGATAAGGTTCGGCGACTCTCCATAACTTCCTACATATCGGTCGAGTATCTTCGCATCTACAGTAATTTCCTTCCGCTGCGGCAGGGGTGTGCGTGGGGGAAGTTTGTCGTAAGGCGTATATCCTTCCCACTCAATCGGGGTGAACGTATTTCGGAG
>DATJKB010000687.1:0-4708 GCA_035491875.1 Pyrinomonadaceae bacterium
CTCGGCTTCGACGGAGGCGGTGTTCTTTTTGCCGAGTTGTCCGCAACCTAGAGCAGCCAGGAAAACGAGAGCAGCGCAAATAATGAGAGGGAAGACTGGTCGCTTCATCGTGAGTTGACTCCTAATTGTGTTAGGCGGCGATTGTACTATGTGAGCGTGTGGGTTGGGAGTACTTCCCCCCTTCAACCAACTTCAATCTCCAACGCCAACTTCACGGCATCATCAAACGCCAGCTCGCGTCCGTTATTCCATTCGCGCTCGAAGTCCTCTCTCGAGAGAGAGCGACGGGCCGCTCCGAGATAGCGATCAAGTAACTCATCCCAGAACCGCACATGAATATCTGCTCCAAGACGATCCCATTCCGCCTTTACGGCGCCGGCAAGCCGCAGTGCTACTTGGAACTCAGCAGACGGGGAGACAGGGGGAAACGGGGGGACGGGGCGAACCGCTGTCGGAGAGAGACCCAAGTTCGCAAGTCCTATTCCTGCTAGGGACATCGCTACTCCCTGCACCTCAAAACTAGTCTCAACCTTGTCGCCAATCGCATTCGCAAGCGCGAGACTCTTCTGATACAGCTTTAAGCTCTCCTTACAATTCCCCAGGATCAACTCACAATCCGCAAGGTAGTGCCATCCAAAATGTTCACTTCTCTTATCATTGTTGCTTTCCGCAAACTCAATGATCTCCTTCGCCATTGGTTTGGCTTCGTCGGTTCGACCCAATGCAACTAACACCTGGGCCAGACCAACCTTCGCACGTATAACTAGATGCCGGACGCCATTCGCTTCCTGCAATCTCAGACATTCTTCAAACGCAGCACACGCTGCTTCGTCTTCACACCGGAAAAAATGCATCCAGCCGATGCCGTCGAGCGCCATGGCAACTTCACTCGTGTCCCCCAACTCCTGCGACATGGTTCGTGCCTCATCAATCCAAGCGCGTGCTTCTGAGGTCTCACCCTGCAACGCCAACATATGTGCCGCCCCCCAGAGCGCTCTTACGCGTGACGGCCGAGAGGGCTGCGCATCTGAAGCGCCTAGCGCGGCAGTCAAATGCTCTCGGCCATCAACCAAATGCGTTCTTACGATCCAGAACCATGCCAGCGCACCAACAAGTTGAAGATAGTTCTCCGCATCTACACCTCGCGCGTATTCCAGGGCTACACGTATGTTGTCGCTCTCAACCTCCAGCTCGGTCGTCCAACGCTCTTCATTGATTGCGCGCTCGGAGTACGCCTGCTCCGCCAAATCAAGCATCGCATGGAAGTGTGCTGACTTTACATCCTGCGCCTCGCCACCCTCGATCAACTTGTCGAACAAGAACTGCCGAACCGTCTCCAGAAACGAGTAACGTTGCGCTGCGCTTTGGTCGCTTGCCACAACGACGATTGACTTATCGACGAGCTGTGAGTGGAGTTCCATCACCTCAAACTCGTCCAGGTTGCCAATAACCTTCGATGCAAGTACGAGTGTCCATCCGCCCGCAAAGACTGACAACGTTCGCAATAGTTGCTGTTCTTCGATTGACAGTTGGTCGTAACTCCACTCAATCACTGCTCGCAGTGTCTGATGACGCGGCAGCATGGAGCGACCGACCAGGAGTCTGAAGCGATCGTCGAGCTTCGTTAGGATCTGATCGATCGAAAGAATCTTCACGCGTGCTGCCGCCAACTCGATAGCTAGAGGAATGCCATCAAGTCTCTGACAGACCTCAGCAACAGCTCCGACATTTGCAGAAGTTAACTCGAATGATGGCCGTGCAGTTTTAGCGCGATCGATGAAGAGCTTGATTGCGTCAGCCGACTGCACGCGTTCCAGGTTCAGACCTGACTTTGCATCCGGAACTCCGAGCGGAGGTAGATGTATCACTCTTTCGCCCTGCACGTTCAACGCCTCGCGAGTTGTTGTCAGAATTCGCACTTCGGCGCAAGAGTTGAGTAGACGATCCACAAAGTTCGCACACGAGGGGAGCAAATGTTCACAGTTGTCCAGGATCAGGAGCCGCTTTTTATCACCAATATTATCGCTTACAACAGTGTCCAAATCTTTATCTGATTCTTCTCGTAGGCCAAGCACCTGGGCCACGGCCGTGACCACTCGGCTCGACTCGGTTAATGGTGCAAGATCGACAAACCATACACCGTCAGGGAAAGCGTCCGTCAAACGTTCCCCAACTTTGATTGCGAGTCGTGTCTTTCCGCAGCCACCAAGTCCTGCCAGTGTAAGCAGTCGTGACTGCTTTATTAGCTGTGCGCACTCATTCAATTCTTGCGTACGACCGATGAAAGGAGTGCGGTCTTTTGGCAGGTTCGTCGGAATCTGAGTGACGCGCTTTTCAAAGGAGACTGTCGCCGCCTCCGTTGAGGGCGATGAGATCGCACTGACAAATTGAGCAGCAGTATCGAAACGTTGGGCTGGGTTCTTCGCCAATAATGTTCTAATCGCCTCAACAACATAAGACGGAACTTCGGGACGATTTTCAGAAACGGAGCGAGGCTCGACTGAGAGGTGTTGATACGCAAGCGAGTGCAATGGTCCAGTAAAAGGTGGCGAACCAACCAGCATCTCGTAGAAGACACATCCCAGGGCGTACAGGTCAGTGCGACCGTCAATCGCGTCAACGGGCCGAAGTTGTTCAGGCGACATGTACGCAGGTGTGCCGACCGAACTATTCGCGATGGTGATCGTTGTTCCATCATTCGGATTTGTGAAGCGAGCGATACCAAAGTCGGCTACGAGAGCTATGTTGTTTGAGAGGAGAACGTTTTCAGGTTTGATGTCTCGATGGACGAGTCCCTGTTTATGTGCGTATCCCAGTGCGCTCGCAATCTGCATCGCGAGACGCAGTGCCTCATCGATAGTAAGTGACTTGAGTCTAAGGATTCTTTGTCGTAACGACTCACCTTCGATGTACGGCATCACGTAGAAAGGTTGATCGTCGATTACGCCTGAATCGTGCAGCGGAAGGATGTGGGGATGCGTGAGTCGTGCAGCGATTTCAATTTCTCGTAAGAAACGGGTCGATGTTCCAATGTCGGAGCTCATCACCTTGATTGCAACGCGGCGACCGTGTTTGAGATCTTCAGCAAGGTAGACTGACGCCATTCCACCTTCGCCAATCTTCGAGAGAATTTGGTAATGCGAGATTCGTTTGCCGGTAAGGGTCACATGAGCTGCCTAAGTTTTAGTATGGGACAACGTCTGCGAATGTTATCGCGTTAGGTGGTGTGAGTATATAGATTCGCCTCCATTACCTCGACCCATGGACCAAAATAGTCAGTACGAAACGCGGTAGCGGATGTCCGATACACTTTAGTTTGTCGTGTGCTTCCTTGTACTCAACTGCTTTCAGGAATCGTGAGGTTGTTTTCTGAAAGCAGTTGAAGCCAGGTGACGACACGACAAACTAAAGTGTATCGGACATCCGCTACCGCGTTTCGGTGGTGACTGGTCGCCACGAGATTGCGCAATAAACCATTCCGAAATACCACCGACGGCAGTCGGTGGATGGTTCAGACCCAGCCTACGCCAGAGTCGCGCACGGATCTTTACGCGCCGCGAAGAGAGTTGCGCTGTTTCGCTCAAGTTGATACGCGGCGCGTCGAACTTGGTTTGTAGCTGAGTTTATAGGCAGAGATTGAGCAATCCACCGACTGCCGTCGGTGGTATTTTGATACTCAAGGATCTGAACAACCGCTGACGGCAGCGCGGCTGTTTTCGTTGACGAAGCGGGTATTAGTGATCTCGCTTGTCGTTAAGTTTTCTGAGTCGCTCTCGGAAATGCTCTCGCCAACTGTTAGGCAGCGACTCGCTCGCGATCGCGCGCCGCAACAGATCCAGGTCTCGTTTATCGCTACTGTATAATCGGATCACATCGACTACCCTTACATCCGCGGTGTTTCTTTCGAGCAGTTCGAATTCATCTCCGGCGCCGACCTCGCCTTCTTTCAGAACTGAAAGATAAAAACCCGTGCGCTCGCTGACCAAAAATCGCTTGATGATGTCGTTCCTTTCAAAGCGAATAGCGAGTTTGTAACAGGGCATACGCGGTTGCGTTACCTTCACTTCGGCAGATCCAACACGAAAACGGTCGCCAATGTGAGTCTCGGTTTCAAGTAAACCGGTCGTGGTTAAGTTCTCGCCGAACATGCCCCAGGGCAGTTCCATCTCCGGCAGTTCGTGCTTCCAGAAGAGATAATGCTCCGATGGGTAAACATATACGGCTTTATCCGGACCTCCATGAACAGACAGATCCGCTTGTCGATCGCCATCGAGATTTAACGTACGGAGCATTACGCGATCGGCGATTGGTTCTTTGAAGATACTCGTCGAAACCGGCTGGTCATTCACGATCACCAACTCCGGCTTCCCCACATTGAGTGAAATTATTCGCATGAGACTCAATTATGTAAGATGCCGCGCGGCTTGTCTCGTGGAGTCGGAGGTGCATTCGCCAGCGCGCAAGAGAGTATTGGTGATCGCCTTGGGTAGGTAGGATCTGAAAGAATCCACCGACGGTGGTATTTTGGGCGCCAGGGCGCGACTGCATTCAATTTCAAACCTCAAACAGAATTACAAGATTTCAGGATAGGAACAAAGGACGAGGATGAAGAATGATGGATGAAATCGACACGTTTGTTGAGGTAAAGCGAACGTTCCAGCAACACCGCCGAGCCGCAGAGAACGCCGAGGTTGCGCAGAGTTGAAAT
>DATJKB010000688.1:0-5017 GCA_035491875.1 Pyrinomonadaceae bacterium
TGGATCGTCTTCATCGCAACGGCATAGACCATTTGCTGATGGAACTGTGGATTAGCTTCCGTTGGCCGATAGCCGGCTTGCGATAACGGAAACGGAGCATCCAGATCAATGGGTGCGTAAACGACTCCGGTTGCTGGATCGGTGTCGACGACTTCGAGGTATTCACCTATTGGACCAGGTTCTAGTTTTTCCCAGGGAACCGGAATCGTTGTTTCGTTGAAACCGACAGTCTCAAGTTTGGTTCCTGCCAGCGGATCGAATGCAAACACGCGCAACGAACGAGTCACGGGTGGGCGCGGTGGTGGGTTCATAGCGCGCTCGAGTATCGTCGCTTCAGCCGGAGATAGCTGTTTCGGCACGGTTACTTGTGGTCGATCGGCGGTAGCCTGGGCGCCGAGAGCGTCACGCAAGCGTCGCGACGCGCCGGGTGCTGATGCCAGCGCATCGATAATCTTCCTGCGATCATTGTCAGAGATTGTCTGCGGATCCACATGGGGATCAGGAATCAATTCTTCCAGTTGCTTTGACTGCTGGATGAGCTGCAGCGCCTCGAGTTCCAACATTTGTTGGCGCGCGTCGGTTGCGGCTATTCCGAGGCCGGTAATGACCTTCCAAAATGGAAAGCTGGCAGAGTCTTTCGGTGTTTTCTTGAGTTCTGATTCTTTGGCCGGCTGCTTCGTCAGCGCAGCTTGCGCCTGGATAATGCCGCGGCCCAGCTTAGATTCAAGTCCAGGTTCCGCTTTGGCCGACTCGTAGAGCGCTTTCCTTACTGCTTCTACTCGCATCCAGCCTTCGGAATAGCTGGACCACTGAGATTTGAAATTTTGGATCCACAACGCCGCCGCTGAAGCAACCTGAGGAGTGGCGGAAGAAGTTCCCGCACCGTTCCGATCAACTATCTGACTGCAACCAAACCTGGCCCAGGGAGTATTGGGCGTGTAAGCGGACAGTGCAGTCTCCATCTTGCTGTCTGGTCCATAGTTGCCGGCCATTATCTTCAGTGGCAGATCCGCGTATGGCTTGCCGTCTGCCATCACACCACAGGCAGCGATCACACGTTTGAAGCGGGCGGGATAGACAATGTGGCGGGTTGGGAAGTTGCCGAAGTTGTTTCCGGCAGCGGTAACAATGAACACTCCGAGTTCGTAGAGTGCGTTGACGGCATCGGCCCAAGCCTGCGACGCAAGGCCGCCCATACTCATTGTGATTACATGAACCGGAGTATTTCTCTTCGTGATCAGTTCATGAACATAGTCGAATGCCTTAGCAATCGCACTGTTTTTGAATAGGACGACTGAGTTTGCGACTCTGATTGGAAGCACATCGAGAAACGCGGCTCCACCGACAGGAACACCGTCGAAGGTCGCACCAGCGAGAATGCCCAATGTGCCGGTGCCGTGACCGAACTGATTGAAAACACCTTCACTGCCGTCAGTAGCATCATCGGTGGTTCCATCATCAACGAAATTCTTTTCCAGATCGGTTAGCAAAAACTGCGGAAGCGTACTGTGCTTTGGATCGTATCCCGTGTCGAAGTGAGCAATGCAAACACGTTTAGCAGGCTTACCGACCTGTTCCCGAGCGAGTTGAAGTTGTGAGTGTGCGGCATCTCGAAACCAATAAAACCCTTCGCCGGCAGGTAATCGGACGTCGGGATCGTCGGGCTTCTCGCACGAACTAACCGCCGCCATCGCATGTTGTAGCTCATTACCAAAAACCCAACGCTGCTCGATGTCAGGTTCAGCAAATTCAGCACTGCCGAGGCCGGCAACACCAAAACCAGTCGTCACCATCTCATGACAGACATCCCACGCATTGACTTCTGCACCTTCGCTGTTCGCGGTAACCACTTGCCATTCGGCTGACTTCGTAATGCCTGTCTTAGCCGGAGCTTTGATACTTTGGAAGAGTGGTTCGACTTTAACTGAAAGATTGGTCGCTCCAAATGCAAAATTCACCGTCGACGGAGGCGAGGGCATTTTTACGAGAAGCCTTGGGCGACGAGTTATTGAGTGCACAAGATGGCCCTTTCTAAGAAACGAGAATCAAGGGACAAACTCTCGAGAGTACCGGGAGATGAGTACTTCATCGACAACCGGGTGGCTGGATTTATGCGAGTGCGCGAGGACGCAGGGCTCGT
The DNA here is from genome assembly GCA_035491875.1 of Pyrinomonadaceae bacterium. Lineage (GTDB taxonomy): Bacteria > Acidobacteriota > Blastocatellia > Pyrinomonadales > Pyrinomonadaceae > PSRF01. Next base: position 2,141 of record DATJKB010000688.1, read on the forward strand.
GAGAATTCAGCCAAACGGGAAACGCGCGGAAGATATTTCAGATCAGAATGGAAGTCAATGACTTTCACTAACCAACGAGTGTCCAGATGTAAACGTATGACTTAGAACTGCTCAAGTCTCTGCGCATCCTCCGCGTTCTCTGCGGCTCGGCGGTGTTCGTTCATCGTTCCCAGTGCTCAACAAGACAGTGAAGTTAAGTTCTCCAATGTCGGCTCTGTTGATCGCTCGGAACGTGAATGAAAACCGCCGAGCCGCAGAGAACGCCGAGACTACGCAGAGAATGAACGCAAGACTGCAAATTTTCATTTTCTTTTAGTTGATTTGCCGCGCTACGTGTTCAGTAATGACCCTTGTGGAAGAATCGTTTCCGGAATTGGTTCGAGGAAACGCGAGATGGCTGGTACCCAATCTCGATCCGGGCCGGCGTAAACGTTCAACGGGTAGATGAATTGTAACTGACGTCTTGCGCGAGTCGTCGCGACATACAACAAGCGTCTCTCCTCGTCGAGATCGTCAAACTCATCCTGGAAACGGTTGGAAGGAAACCAACCATCGCTCATCCAAATAATGAACAGGTGGTCCCACTCCAAACCTTTCGCCGAATGCACGGTCGAGAGAGTTACAAACCCGCTGCCGCGTCGCGGACTGGTGGTTTCCGTTGCTTCAGTTGGATCGAGCGCGACATCGTCCAGTAACTTTGCGGCAGTCTTATAGCGTTTAGCGATTGTTTGTAAGTGATCGAGGTCGCGTCCTCGTCGCGGAGAATCGTCGTACTTTGTCTTTAACAAAGGACGGTAAAAGCGCAGCACGGCGGCAAGCTGCGTACTCGGCGTTTTGCTCTCCAGTATCGTAGTCAACACCCGCGCGAGTCGAGTCAACTGCGCTTTGTAGATTGCTCGGCCGGGAAAGCGGTGCAGCTTCTTGAATAGGGCTTCTTTGGTGCGACTGGATCTAAATTCCTTTTGCTCCACACCCAGGTATTCGAGTATTTGATAGACCGTCGCATCTCCAATGTGTTCGACAAGTTTGAGAGTTCGAAACCATGAGAGTGTATCGGATGGCTTTACGACGACTCGCAAAAATGCCAACGCGTCTTTAATGTGTGCCGACTCAGCGAAACGGATGCCACCAAATTTCCGAAACGGAAGCGCGTGCTTGCCCAGTTCGATCTCGAGATCGAACGAATGTGAGCTCGAACGAAAGAGCACGGCAATTTCACTCAAGGGCACGCCTTTATCACGCAGATCGGCAATGCTCTGGGCCACGTATCGCGACTGTTCGTTTTCATCCGTGGCGCTTACGACTACGGGCTTCTGTTCTCCTTCGATCCGCGAGAACAGTCGTTTCTTATAGCTCTCCTTCACCTCATCCATCAGCGCGTTCGCGACATTCAGAATTGGTTGGGTGCTGCGATAGTTTTCCTCGAGCTTGATAATCTGCGCTTCCGGAAAGAGTTTCGGAAACTCCAGCATGTTTTTGTGACTCGCGCCGCGAAACGAGTAGATCGATTGAAACTCGTCGCCAACCACTGCCACGTTTTCCTGTTTCGCGGTCATTAGCTTGACGAGCTGCGCTTGCAGCTTGTTGGTGTCCTGATACTCATCGACCATTATGTAGCGATACTGTTTAGAGATCTCCGCACGAAGTTCATCACTCATCTCCAGTGCTTCGCGAAAGCGTACGAGCAGATCGTCGTAGGTCAGCATGTGACGGGTTCGCTTGAACTGCTCGAACGATTTATAGAGTTGATCCAACTCTGATCGCTCATCAACAAACTGTGGGTAGCTCTGATTCAGCACCTGTTTTAGCGTGCTCACCTTGTTGACCATCATGCTGAAGATCGCAGCGATGGTTCGCTTGCGCGGGAAGTGGCGATCTTTTGTTAGTCGTAGTTGCCGGCGAAGCAAATCGAGTAAGTCTTCCGTATCGCCCTGATCGAGAACAGTGAAGTTCTTTTGCAAGCCCGCTAACTCGGAATACTTTCGCAAAACCAGGTGTCCAAGCGAGTGAAAGGTTCCTCCGGAAACGCGCTGGCAACGCGCGTCTGCTAAAGCAGCGGCCCGACTCAACATGCTTGTCGCGGCGCGGCGTGTGAAAGTCAGCAATAAGACCGACTCCGGTTTTGCTCCGATCTCAACTAATCGAGCAACTCGATACACGAGCGTCCGAGTCTTTCCAGTCCCGGCTCCGGCGACGATCAACAACGGACCTTCCGTAGTCATCACTGCTTTCAGTTGAGCCTCATTCAGTTCAACCTGGTAATCAATGCCGCGCGTTCTCGCGACGGCGGCCGTTTTCAACACGAGGCGACTGCCGGTTACGATGGTTTGTGTCTTTCCCAGTTCCGGGTCTCGTCGCAACTTGCGCAACTCGGAAGCAAGATCAGTGACAGACTGGTATCGATCCTTCGGAGCTTTCTCGAGTGCCTTCGTGAGTATCGTCAGAACGCTGGCGGGAATGTTTCCATTGTCAGCCTCCGGCAATCGTGGCGGCCGGTGGAGGATGGCGTGCATCGTGTCGATGCGGTTCTCGTTAACAAACGGGCACGACCCACTCAACATTTCGCAAAGCACGACGCCAAAAGAAAAGATGTCGCAGCGTCGATCAACCCGTTGGCCCAACAACTGTTCGGGCGACATGTAATTGACGGTGCCGAGCAGCGTTCCGGATTCGGTCTTCACACGTAACAGGGTTTTTTGTTCACTGTCGGCTGCGAGGGCACGTTCGCGCTGTGCCACCAATTTTGCGAGACCAAAGTCGAGTATCTTCGCGTAACCATCGCGACTGATCATCAAGTTCTCAGGTTTCAAATCACGATGGATGATTCCGAGATCGTGCGCTTTGGCTAGACCATCTGAGATCTGAATGGCGATGTCG